>CALFDH010000077.1 GCA_937950405.1 uncultured Meiothermus sp. | reverse complement strand
TGCAGGGAATTATGCTGATGGGTGAGAGCAACCTGCTACTGGAGAGCAATACGGTAAGGGAGAATGGACGGGGCGGCCTGTGGTACCTCGAGCGTGCGGCTGGCGAGGCCCGCCAGAACCAGCTGGAGAAGAACAGCCCCTCGGGTATTCTGGTGAGCCAGTGGGCTCAGCCCGTGTTGAGCGAAAACCGCCTCTTAGACCATCCTGAGTACGGGCTAATCTATACCGATGAGGCCGCCGGGAGCGCCAATGGCAACATCATTGAAGGGAGCGGGATGTACGGAATTGCTTTGCTGGGACGTAGCAAGCCCACCCTCGAGAAGAACACCGTGCGGAATAGCCATATGGCAGGCTTGGCCTATCTGGAGCAGTCGTCGGGCAGCGCCAGGGCCAACATCCTCGAGGCCAACCAGACCCACGGGATTCTGGTGGACCACCGGGCCAGCCCGGTGCTCGAGGCCAACCAGGTTCTACGCAATCTGCTATGTGGCGTGGTTGTTCGCAGCCTGAGCGAAGCGGTCATACAAGGAAACATCGTTGCCGAGAATGGCTTGCATGGCCTCGAGGTACAGGATAAGGCCAGGGTTCGATTGGAGGGCAACCAGATTACCGCTAATAAGGGTGCTGCTGTACGCATCGCCCGTTTGGCCCAGGCCGAGCTGGGGCCCAACACCCTTTCCGGGAATGCCGCCGAGGTGCAAAGGGAATAAGTATCTCCACGATAAAAACGTAATGGGTAGGGAATGGGTGATTCACGAGGCCGCGCCGCTGCAAACCCCAGAACCCGCACTTCCCCTATGCAGCATGATATTTCTATCGCGCACCTAGCAGGGTGCTTAGAGTCAAACGCTATACGAGAAGCACAAGCTTCACAGGGGATGTTCCGTGCTGCACTGGTCTGTGCCTTGGTATCGGATGCAGCCATATACGAGGTAGTAGGTCATGGCTGCTTTCGGCTTTATGATGGGGTGTCATGGACGCGGCGATCCGCCCAAACCGAATGGCCCTCGAGGAAAGCCCAGAATATTTCTGGGAACGCTTTTCGCAGTACGCTCAGACCTGGCCGGTGAGCCCCGAGCCGCTTGGGAGCCCTTTGCTCGAGGTGCTCACCCCCCTGGGCCCCCTTTATGCTTTTGACCGTACCCTGGTTCCCTTCTCGGGCAGCGAAAACCCATTGGTTTTTCATGGACAAGTAGAACACTGGGAAGCTACTCAGGACACCAATGCTCTGCAGCATCTAGGGGGTGGGCGCTACCAGATGACCGGTCGAGTAGAAGCTGTGCTGGATAACACTTTTTTCGTTTTGCAAGTGCAGGGCTCCGGCAGCGAAATTCCATTGCAACTGGTCCTGGCCGCTTCAAACCCCCCTGGGGTGGGAAGCTGGATTACGGTACAACTAAAACCCCCCCTTATGGTGTTTCGCCCCGATTCTTATACGCGCTGAATACACCGTCGTATAAATACCTGTACAAATCGTCCATTGCGGCACGAACCATGCAGTACGCTCTAGCAAAAGCCGTAGCAGAAACC
Organism: uncultured Meiothermus sp.; assembly: GCA_937950405.1. Lineage (GTDB taxonomy): Bacteria > Deinococcota > Deinococci > Deinococcales > Thermaceae > Meiothermus. The sequence goes on along the minus strand of CALFDH010000077.1, from coordinate 11,778 downwards.
TTTTCGTTTTTCCCCTACCATGTAGGGCCTGTAGGGGAGGTTAGGTGGGGTTGCTGAGCAGCAACTTTGCGTACTCGGGCGGTTCAGGGCCTCACCCAATACCCTCCCCTACCCTCCCTACGACGTAGGGAGGGGGCTCTATGTCAATCCCTCCCGAAACCCGGAGGTGTACGGACATCTCTACGACGCTGTACTGAATACTGGGTTCCTCATCCGGTTTGAGGAGCGCAAAGAGACTCGGTTCGTGCAGAAGGTTCTTTATGGGGCCCCTGCGACAGAACAGGTTTCGGACGTTGCCACCAGGCTTTAATCGTTTTCACCTTTCCCTCTCCCCTTGCGGGAGAGGGTGGCGACACCGCAGGCCAGTTTGGTGCTGATTTTGCCGAAAAAACATTTCTGACGTTAACCCGGTGTCGACGGGTGAGGGGTCGCAACAACGATGTCCATGAAAATGATAAGAGCCTGACGTCGCCACAGGAGAGATTGTATAAACCAGTTGCAGACACCTATACTTAGGCTTGTTGGGCAACAGATGCTCCGCTGGAACAAAAGCAGCTTACCGGGCGGCGTATACTCGTTATATCTTCGGTTGCATCGAGAAACATTTGTTTGTAGTGGTTTTACCCTATGATTTGTCCGCGTTGTGGCCACACCAATGTTGCCGGCGAAGAGAGCTGTGCACGCTGTGGCAACACCCTGCTGCCTGGAGGGACTTTTGTGCAGGAGCGCCGCTGGGTGAGCGCGGTGTTTTTTGACCTTTCGCGCTTTACTGAGTACGCCCTGGCCCACCCCCTCGAGGACACCTGGCAGGCGGCCAACACCGCCCTGCAAACGGCGGCCAACCATGTGCGGCTGTATGGGGGGCACATAGACAAGTTTTTTGGCGATGGTTTTCTGGCCGTGTTTGGGGTGCCGCGCAGCCAGGAATCCGATGCGCGGGCGGCGCTGGAAGCCGCGCAAGCGATGGTGGCCTCGAGTACCCTGCCGGGGCGGGCCGGGGTGGCCAGTGGGCTGGTGCTGCGGACGCCCCTGGGCGGGGGGCTGGCTGGCGACCAGACCGTGCTGGGGCCCGCCGTCAATCTTTCCCAGCGTTTGTCGCAGGCTGCACCCCCCGGCGAGGTCTGGTGCGATGCCACCACCATGCGCCTGGTGCCCGGGGTGTTGACCGAAGCCCTGCCCCCACAGCCCCTCAAGGGCTATGCCGAGCCACTGGTGCCCTTTCGCTACCTGGGCTTGCGCGCCGACCCCCCCGAGGCGCTGGGCCGCGACCGGGAAGTTCAGACCCTGCGCCGGGCTCTGGAAGCAGTGCGGGGGGGGGTCGGGCGGCGGGTGGTGCTTTTTGGTCCTATGGGGGTGGGCAAGTCGCACCTGGCCCAGCACTTTGTCGAAACCCTGCCCGAAGGGGTGCGGGGCGTGTTTGCGCCGCGTCTGACCACCGGTGTGGCCCTGCGCTATGCCCTGCGCCAGGGCTTGCAAAAACTGCTGATAGACGGACTTTCGCGGCTGCGACAGCTCGAGCTTCCCGAGCACCTGCGGACCATCCTGGACTTTAGCATCGGGATTGAGGAGCACCCCGGTCTGCCCAGCGACGAGCTGGACAGCCTGCTGGTGGAAACCTGGTGGACGCTCCTGGCGCGGATTGCCCAGGATAACCCCTTTGTGGTGGTTCTGGATGATTTGCACAACGCCGACCCGACCGTGCTCGAGTTCACCCGGCGGCCTGCGCCCCCAGGGGTTATGCTCCTTTTGGTGGCCCGGCAAAACCGCTGGGAGGCTGCCGACGACCTGGTACTGCTTCCGCTGGAACCTTTGTCGCTGGAGGATACCCAGCAACTGATTTTGCGCGCCCGCCCCGACTTCGGCCCCGCTACCAGCCTGCACCTGGCCGAGGCCAGCGGGGGTTTTCCCCTGGCGGTGCAGGCCCTGAGCCTGACCAGCAGCGGTGAGCCCGAGCCCATTCCCCTGTACCAGCCCCGGCTGGATAGCCTGCCCCGGCTGGCCCGGGTGGCCCTGCAAGCGGCGGCGGTACTGGGTTCAACGGCCCCTCCCGAGCTGGTGCGGCACCTGGTGGGGGAGGAGGCCGACCTGACCCGCCTGGTGGGGGAGGGTTTCCTCGAGGCAGACGAACACGGACAGTTGCGCTTTGCCATCCCCTGGTTGCGCGAAGCCACCCTGGGTCAGGTTGGGGGGCAGCAGGTACAGAACTGGCACCAGCAGGCTGCCCGCTGGTATCAGCGTCAGGGTCGGCTGGCGGAGGCCGCTACTCACCTCGAGGCTGCCGGCGATACCGCCACGGCCTACCGGATGTGGCGGGTGGTAGCGCAACAAGCCTGGAACGAGGAACGCTACTCGGGGGCCATTCTGGGTTACCTGGAGGCGCTGCGTCTGGCCGAAGGCAACGTGCGCTGGCAGGCGGCTCTTGAGGCAGCCGAGGCCCACCTGGCCCTGGGTCGCTATGGGGAGGCCCTCGAGCTGGCCAGCCTTCCCCTGGAACACTCGAAATTGCCGACCGCCTTGCGCCAACGGTCCTGGGCCATTCGCCTCGAGGCCAGCCTGGCCCTGGGTCAGGCCGACTTGATTGAACGCCCTGCCCACGGCGAAATCACCGAACCTCGTCTGGCGGTAGCAGTAGCCCGCACCGTTCCTGTGGAGGAGGCTCGCAGGCTGCTGGAGCGGCTTCCGGCCAACCTCGAGGGCTCCGCCATGTTGGTGCGGGCGCAGGCCTGGTTGCGCTCGGGGCAGGTGGAACGGGCTCAAGAGGAGAGCGAAGCCTACCTCAGTACTCACGGCCACAGCCCTGCCGAACGCTTTGAAGCCAGGCAGATACTGTCCGAGGCGCTCTGGCGACAGTTCAGGCTGAGCGATGCCTTGAAAGCCCTGGGCCAGCCTCCGGGGGATGTGTTGCCTGCCTGGTTCAGCAGTCTGTACAACAGCAGTCTGGCCGCTTTGCGTCTCGATATGGGCCAGTTCGAGGAGGCGGGCGCTTTGCTGGAAGAAAGCCTGCTCTTGCTCGAGGGCGCACCTCCTGGGGTAATTGAACAGGTGAGCCGGGTTCGTCTGCGCTTCCTGATCGAAACGGGCCAGCTCGACGATGCCCTCCATTTTGGCGAATCTGCCGTGGCCAGGGCACCTTCGCCCAGTCTCCTATCACACCTGGCGCTAGCCTATGCCCTGGCCCCCGGACAGCAGAACGGGCTCATGCTACAACGGTTGGTTCGGGGTCTGGAAGGAATAGATGACCCCGAAGTGGGGGCTATTTGTGAGCTGGCGCTGGGACTTCGCAGGTGGTATCAGAGCCAGGATGGGGCCGCCCATCTGCGCAAGGCGGTGCTCATGGCGCGGCGGAGCCACAGCCCAAGTTTCTATTTCTATGCGCTCTTGGCGCTGGGGCTAGCTCAACAGACCCAAAACCCCAAAAAGGCCCTGGCGCTCTCGCACTATCTGCTGAGTCAAACCGCGGGTCGAGGTTTTGAATTACAGCACGACTATTCCCGCTTGCTGCGGGCACAGCTGCTGCTGGCCGAGGGCCGTGAACCCTCGGGCCTTTTAGATTTTGAGGCCAGAACTCCCCTGGCCCAGCTCTGGAAAGCGCTTTTGCTGGGGGTTGTACAAGGAGAAAAGCCGTTCCTCCTGGCCCACCATTTCCGGGGGTATGGAATCTTGGGAATTTGGGCTCGCTGGTTCTCAACCAGACCCGTGCCATCCTGGCAGGTGCGTTCCGAACTGCCGGAGTGAGCCCGTTGCCCAGACGCTCGGTGCTCTTTTAACTGAATCATCCCAGGGTAAACCAGTTGAGTGGCCTTTGACCAATGGCCCTTTTCGCCATCGCTGGCACGTCATGAAGATGTACATCGGCATCCCGATACCTGGCCAGTGCGCATCACAGCGCCCATCGGTATTTTCTCTGCGTCTTTACTTTTGGAAGCCGCGCGCCAACCGCGCGTTAGAATAAGGGCCTGACCTTGTCTCGCTCACCTTACCCATGCCCGCTATGGACGCCCAGACTGCCCAGGCCATCGAACTGATTCGCTCCCGGATGCCCATTCAGGAGCTGGTGGGGCGGTATGTGGCGCTCAAACCCAGTGGCAAGGGCACCTGGAAGGGCTTGTGCCCCTTTCACCAGGAAAAAACCCCTTCTTTTCAGGTCAACGAGGCCAAAGGGCTTTGTTACTGCTTTGGCTGTAAAGCGGGGGGCGACATCTTTGCCTTTCTACAAAAGATTGAAGGCATCGAGTTTCGGGAAGCCTTAGAACGCCTGGCCCAGGAAACCGGCGTGGAGTTGCCGCAGTACAAAGGTCGTGCTTCTGCGCGCAAGGAAGCCCTGCAAATCCTCGAGCTCACCCAGGCCTACTTCCGCTCCCACCTGGGGGGCGAAGCCCTGCAATACCTGCAAGCCCGCGGCCTGACCGCTGGGTCCATCGAGCAGTTTGGTCTGGGCTACGCCCCAGGAAGCCGGGACGGCCTGCTCAAGCACCTCCAGGGTCAGGGGGTGAGCCCCCAGGAAGCCCTGGAGGCAGGGGTGCTGATGGAGCGTGAGGGTCGCTTTTTTGACCGCTTCCGCAATCGCATCACCTTTCCCATCCTGGACTCCCTGGGCCGCACCGTGGCCTTCACGGCCCGCGCCCTGGCCCAGGACGACAACCCCAAGTACCTCAACTCGCCCGAAACGCCTTTGTTCAAGAAAAGCCTCCTGCTTTATGGCTACCCCCAGGCCCGCCCTGCCATCCGGGAGCGAGGGCGGGCGGTGGTGGTGGAGGGGCTTTTCGACGTGATTGCCCTGCACCAGATGGGCTTTAGCGAGGCGGTGGCGGTGCTGGGTTCCTCGCTCTCTGCCGAGCAGGCCCACCTCCTGAAGCGGGCCGATGCTACCGAGCTCTACCTCGCCTTCGATGCCGACGAGGCTGGACGCAAAGCCACCCTGCAAAGCCTGAACCTGGAGATTGTCCGAAGCTTTGTGGTCTATGCGGTGCTGCTCGAGGGCGGCAAAGATCCGGGCGACCTGCTGCTGTTACCGGATGGCAAAGCGCGCTTTGAAGCAGCCCTGAACGTAGCGCTGCCCGAAGTGGAGTACCGCTTCGAGGTGGCTGCCAGTGGGCTGGACTTGCGCCGCCCCGAACACAAGCAAAAAGTCCTCGAGGCCCTCAAACCCCGCCTGGTCTCGAGCGAGCCATTCGACCGGGTGGTGGAAAAGCTCAAGGCCAAGGTGATCGGAGCCCTGGAGCTTTCACCCCGTGCGCTGGAAGATTATCTGGCCAGGGCGCGCTCCGCTTCAGGCCGCCATACACAAGGCGCTGCGCCCCCCCGAACCGACCGGGTCGCCAGCCTGGGCTTGAGCCGCCCCGACCTCACCGAAAAGCGCCTGCTGCGCGAGCTGGATGTAATTGCCCTGTTGTACTCGGTGCCCGAGGAAGAGTTTGTACAGTGGTCGCTGTATGTTGAAGACCACACCTGGCCGCCCGAGGGCAGTCTGCTGGCCGACTTCATGCAGGCGGCCCGCTCCGAGCAGGGCAAAAGCCGCATCCTCAAGCACTTCGAGCAGCGGGGGGAGGGGGCCCGGCTGATGGATGTGCTCATGAAAAGCCCCAGTTTCGATCAGGTCAACCTCGAGGCCGACAGGCGCGAGCCCACTGTATCCTGGGGAGAGCATGGTTCGGCGCGCAAGCCTCGTCTGACGCTCGAGGCGCACCTCACCGTGGCCATGGCCCGGGTACGCGAGGTGTACTACGAAATGCGCCTGGATAAACTCAAAACCCAGCTCAAAAGCACCACCGACCTGGACGAGATCCGCGCTTTGACCAAAGACATTCAGGAAGTCTTGCAGGCCATCGAGGCCGAACGGCGAGTGTACAAGCGCTAAATACAGCGTCGTAGAGATACCCATACACTTCGATAGGTTCCATGAGCTATGGCCCCAAAACCCCCTCCCTACCACATAGGGAGGGCAGGGGAGGGTATTGGGCAAGGCCCCGAACCGTGCTGTGTGAAGGCGCTCATGAGCAACCCCACCTGACCTCCCCTACGACGTAGGGGAGGAATGAAAAGGCGTCTGCTTCGGCTTCTGCCAGAGAACACCGCATGGGCCGTGGCATAGCCGTGCAACTCAACTGAAATGGATACATCTGTAAAAGCATTTGTACGACTGTGTATTAACTGGGTTTTTGTGCCCCTGGCGTCACTGTTCTGAGTATGTGAATAGTGCCCTATCGTGCGGTCCAGCCCAGGTCTATCACCTGCGCTGAACCGGTAATGGCTCCTGCCTTGTCGGAGGCCAGAAACAGGGCATATTCGGCCACCTCCTCCGGCTCAATCAAGCGCTTGATAGCTGCCGGGGCCAGCATGACCTTTTCGATCACCTCGGCCTCCGAGATGCCTAGGGTGCGGGCCTGGTCGGCAATCTGGCTCTCGACAATGCCGGTTTTGACATAGGCCGGGCAGATGGCGTTGCAGGTAATGCCGTACTCGGCCACTTCCAGCGCCACCGTTTTGGTCAGGCCCATCAGCCCATGTTTGGCCGAGATATAGGCCGACTTGTAGGGGCTGGCCACCAGCCCGTGCAGCGAGGAAATGTTCAGGATGCGGCCCCATCGGCGGGCTTTCATGCCCGGCAAGGTGTACTTGATGAGTTGAAATGGGGCCGTCAGGAGCACCTGGAGCATCATGTTCCAGGTCTCCTCGGGGTACTCGTCTACCGGGTTGATGCGCTGCAAACCTGCATTGTTGACCAGGATGTCGATGGGGCCTTGCTCGAGGGCCCGCTGGGCCAGCGTTTTGACCGCGGTCTGGTCGGACAGGTCGGCCTGGAGAAAGACCCCGCCGACGGCCTTCGCAACCTCGGCCGCAGCAGGGGAGAGGTCGTTCAGGATGACCCTGGCCCCTTCCCTGGCGAACACTTCCGCGATGGCCTTGCCGATGCCGCTTCCGGCCCCGGTAATGAGGGCGGTTTTGCCTTGGAGAATCATGGCTACATTATCCAGCAAGACTGGGGTGGTTAGAAGTCGTTCCCGAGGTGCTCTGATGAAAAGTGGCCGAAACCCTGTCATACCGGATTCAAAAAGATAGTTATCCAAAACAAAAAATCCAGAGGTTATCTTTTTGAATCCCAGAGCACTACCTTTGATAGGGTTAGTTCGCCACCATTTGGTGACGAACTAACCGAATCTGGTATCACAGGTCTCAGGTCGCATGTCGAAGGCCGGGGAACTGCTGTGGCTGTCTTATGCGTGAAAGTTGGCCAATACCGCGAAACCCTCCTTACATGCTTACAGCGCCAGGTAGGCTTTTTGCACGCCTTCGTTGCTCGCAAGCTCCTGGGTGCTACCCTGTAAGACCACCCTGCCATGTTCCACCACATAGCCCCGGTCGGCTACCTCGAGGCTCAAAGCCACGTTTTGCTCCACCAGAAGTACGCCCACCCCCTCTTTTTTCACCTGCGACAGGGTGCTGAGCACCTCCTCGGCCAGTTTGGGGGAGAGGCCCAGGCTGGGTTCGTCCACCATCAGGATGCGCGGTTTGCCCATCAGGGCGCGTCCGATGGCCAGCATCTGCTGCTCGCCCCCCGAGAGCGTACCGGCCATCTGCCCGCGGCGCTCGGCCAGACGGGGAAAAAGGGCGTATATACGCTCTAGCTGGTCAGATTTGCTGGGCCAGGCCAGGAAGGCAGCCCCCAGCAAGAGGTTTTCCTCCACGCTCATCAGCGAAAAAAGCTGGCGGCCCTCCGGCACATGCCCCAGGCCCAGGCGGGCCCGTCTGGCCGCCGAAACCCCCAGCAAGCTCTGTCCATCCAGGGCAACGCTTCCCGACCAGGGCTTCAGGAGGCCGGAGATGGTACGTAGAGCGGTGGTTTTGCCTGCGCCGTTGGCGCCCAGCAGGGCTACGAGTTCGCCCTCGGCTACCTCGAGGCCCAGCCCAAACAAGACCTGCGCCTTGCCATACCCTGCGGTCAGGTCGGTTACGGTGAGCTTCAAGGCAGCCTCCTGTAGCCTGTGGACGCAGACCGCAGGGCCTGCTTAAACCTGCTCATGCACTCCTCCCTAGATAGGCTTCACGCACCCTGGCATTCGCCGCAACCTCCTCGTAGCTACCCTCGGCAATCACCTGGCCGTAGTCCATCACCACCACCCGGTCGGCCAGGGCCCGGACCACCGGCATCAGGTGCTCAATGAACAAAACCGTGACCCCGCTGGCCCGGGTGCGTTTAACAAGCTCCACCGCCTCCATGGCCTCTGCCGGGCGTAGGCCGGCCATTACTTCGTCCAGGAGCAGCAGCCTGGGCTGGGTGCATAGCGCACGGGCGAGCTCGAGGCGCTTGTCCTCGAGCAGGGTTAGCTCCCCTGCTTCGGTGTCGGCTTTGCTGGTCAGGCCGGTTAGCTCGATGACCTGCTGAACCACTTGTCGGGCGGCCTTGAGGGAGGTGCCGGGCTTGCCGTAGAGGGCGCCTACCATCAGGTTCTCCCGCACGGTCATCTCGTGGAAGGGCTGCACTATTTGAAAGGCCCGCCCCAGCCCCTTCCAGGCCCGTACCTCGGGTGAGGCGTGGGTAATGTCTTCGCCCAGAAACTCGATCTGCCCGGCATCGGGGCGGATAAGGCCCGACAGCAGGTTGAGCAGGGTGCTCTTGCCCGCCCCGTTGGGGCCAATCACCGCCAGGATTTCGCCGCTGCGAACCTCGAGGTTCACCTCACGGGCCGCCACCACCCCGCCAAAGCGTTTGCTCAAGTTGGCAACTCTAAGCATGGCGGGCTCCTTTGCGGCGGGCAAACAGGCTCATCAAACCCTTGGGGAGGAACAGGATGGTCAGCACCAGCACCACCCCGTACACCACCAGATAACCTTCACCGATGCGCAGGCGCAGCCAGGTCTCGAGGCTCACAATAATCAAGCCCCCCAGGAGCGGCCCGGTGGTGGTATAAAGCCCCCCAAAAATCGGAATCACCAGGGCCTCAACGGCCCGGCCCAGGCCAAAGGCATCGTAGGGCGAGAGAAACAGGGTCTTCATGGCGTACACCCCGCCCGCGAGCCCGGCCAGGAAGGCCGAAATCATGAAGGTTACCAGCTTGACCCGTACTACCGGCACCCCCAGCACCCGGGCTACCGCTTCCCCCTGCCGGGTGGCCGCCATAGCGTAGTGAAGGCGGCTCCTGCTCAGAAGCAGACTGGCCAGAGTGCAGATGACCAGCACGGCCACCGCCAGGTAGTAGCCCCCCAGCGGGTAGGCCCCCCCAAACGCAGGCTGCACCGGCAGGCCAATCGAGCCGCCGGTGAACTGCGCTTTGAGCACCAGCGTCCGCATCACCTCGCTGAAGGCTAGGGTGGCAATGGCAAAGTACATGCCTTGCAACCGCAAGGTTGCGAGCCCCAGCAGCAGGCTCGAAAGTGCCGCCACCGCCCCCCCCACCAGAAGCGCAGGCACAGTCCCCAGCGCAGGGGCGCTTAGGGCGGCTGCGTAGGCCCCCAGCCCAAAAAAAGCCCCGTGGGCCAGCGAAAGTTGTCCCGTGCGGGCCAGCAGATCCCAGGCCAGCGCCAGGCCGCTGATCAAGAACGCGAATTGCGCTGTGTCCAGCGCGAAGGCCCGCCACTGGCCCAGGGGCAGCCCCGGCAACACCAGCGCCAGGAACAGCAAAACTGCCGCCAGCATCATGACAGCCTCCAGCTACGCCAGGTCAGGGCCAGAAAGATGACCAAAAAGAACACCGCCTCCACCCAGCCGCCCCCTCCCGGTACATAGGTGCTCACAAAAGCCTCGGCCAGGGCCAGGATGATGGCGGCTGGAACCACGCCCCGCAGGTTGCCCAGACCGGCCATCACGATAATGGCAAAGGCTTTGAGGGTATAGGCAAAGCCCACAGTGGGGGAGGCGTACAGCATCACCGAAAGCATCACCCCGGCAATCCCCGCCAGCGCGGCGGAAAGGCCAAAGGCCAGCAGGTAAATCTGCTGGGTCTCGATACCCAGCAAACCCGGCGCCAGACGGTTCTGGGCCACTGCGCGAACGGCAAAGCCCAGTCGGGTTTTGCCCAGGAACCAGTAGAGCGCACCCAGCAGGCCCACCGAGAGCACGAAAGCGGCAAAGGGCGGCACACCAAAGGAAATGCCGCCCAGGGCAATGGTCGCGCCCTGATAACTGGTGGAGACCACTCGAGTATCCGCGCCAAACAGCAGCAAAGCGATATTCTGCAGGGCTACGGAGATACCAAAAGTCAGCAGCATCTGGTTAAGCTCCGGTGCGGCGAGCACAGGCCGGATCAGGCCATAGTAGGTGATGGCCCCAACCAGAAAAAGCACAAGTGCGGCTAGCCCAAGCGAGATCAGGGGATCAATCCCCGCACCCACAAACAGCAGGTAGGAGACAAAAGCGCCGATCATGGAGAACTCGCCGTGGGCAAAGTTCACAATACCCACCACGCCTACCGCAAGAGCCAGCCCACTGGCCACCAGCGCATAGATACCGGCGGCCAGGATGCCGTTGATAAGGGTCTGTAGCAGTAAGTCCATAATTTCTGCTGATAGCCGATGGCCAATAGCTGATAGCAAAGGGGCTGTTTGGCTATAAGCCATTAGCTATCAGCTATAAGCCATCAGTAGTTCCCCGGGAACCGCAGTGGACGGGCAGCACGGTTGGCCGGGAAGACCGGACGACGCGAGCCTTCCAGGTACTGGAACTGTAGCCAGATGCTCTGGTTGAAGCCCTGGAAGCGGGTTCTGCCGGTATCGGAGGGCTTGAAGGAGAGTGGGCCGAATGGCGTATCCATCTGCACCTTGGCCAGCTCAGCAGCGATGCGATCCTTATCGGCAGAGTTGGCAGCTTCAGCCGCGCGGCCCAGGCTCAGGGCGATCACATAGCCCATCGGTGCCATGTATTCGTCGGTAACCTCGCCAAACTTACGGCGGTACAGGGTCACGAAGCGTCGGCTTTCGTTGTTAGCCACCGAGGGCAGCCAGGCCGTCATGCCGGCCACGTCGTTGGAGAGGTTGTTCTTTTCGAAGCCCAGGGGCCAGGCTGGCGGAGCGCCGTAGATCAGCTTGGGCTCGAGGCCCACCTGGCGGGTCTGGGCGGCAATGGGCAGTGCGTCCACGTCGTAGCCAATCCAGTACAGGATGTCCGGGCGGAACCCCTTGAGCCGGGTCAGGATGGCCGTGAAGCTACCGGAACCCGACTTAAAGGGCTCGGCTTGCACGGTGTAGCCCTGGTTTTGCAACTGCTGACGGTACACCTGAATACCCGCCGAGCCAAACGGCCCGTCTTCGTAGAGGATGGCGACCCGCCGAGCGCCGTTTTCGTGGAGGTATTTGAAGAACTCGAGGGCCGCCGCCACGTTGTGGTAGTCCCAGGGGTGATAGTGGAAGAAGCGCCCGTAATCGCTGAAAGCCTGTTCCACCACGCTGCTGGCCGCGCCGATGCACAAGAATAGCGGGTTGTACTGCTTAACCGGGCCGGAGAGGGCAAAGGTCACCCCGGAGGCCAACCCCCCGATGACGATGTCTACCCGATCCACCGTCATCAGCTTGGTCAGGGCCGGTACGGCTGCCGCAGGCGCGTTCCCGTCGTCTACGACTACCAGCTCTATCTTGACCTTTCCGCCCGCGTTCACCTGATCCACGCCCAACTGCACCCCGTTGAGTGCAGCCTTACCGGCTACCGTCGAGATGGGCAGCAGCACCCCAACGCGTACCGTGGTTTGGGCCAGCGCAAGGCTGGCCAGGCCCAAAACCGCCAGAAGAACCACCAGAACTTTTCTCATGCCTTCCTCCTACAAACCAAATTGTTCAGCCACCCCTTTC
>CALFDH010000076.1 GCA_937950405.1 uncultured Meiothermus sp. | reverse complement strand
CGTCAAGCCATGGAAGTGGGTTTTGCCTGAAATCGCCGGGAGCCACAGGCAGGCGCTTAGGGTAAGGCTCATGACTGGGGCTAAGTCGTAACAAGGTAACTGTACCGGAAGGTGCGGTTGGATCACCTCCTTTCTAAGGAGTTACTTTGCGCCGCTCGCGGCGCAAATCTGGCGGCCATCGTAGCCGAACCAGACCTTCGCGCAAGCGAAGACTCGCCTAACCTGCGCCAAGATTCGGCCCGCCCCGCCAGGGGCGGGTTTTTTATTGTTCAACCAGCCAATCACTCAGATCCTGAATGAGCCGGGGCAGGATCAACTCCTGGTGAATCGCTCGAGCCTGATGCTGCATGGCCTCGCATAAGTCTGGGAAAAGGTAGGGCAAGTTGGGCTGGAGCGGTAGGCCGCTACCACTGCTCAGGCCCTCCAGGTAGGTTTGCCGGTCAAACCGCCAAGGTACAAAGGCATGGGGATATCGCTGGTACAGCCCCCCCGCAATACGCAGACCCCCCAGGTCGAAATCGCAGCTCACCCAGAGTATTGCCCTGGACGCCAGCCGATCCAGCAGAGCCCAGGCCGCCGCGCTGGGCTGCCCCGAGGTGCACACCAGGGTGGCTGCCGGGCCGACGGCCTCGAGCAAACCCTCGAATACCGAGGGGTTCTCGACCACCCAAACCCGGTTCCTGATAGCGTTGAGGGGGCCCAGGGTGTTCACCTCGCGCCAGGTCAGGCACAACGCGCGGCCCTGACCCGCCTCGAGCCAGGCATCACCCAGCACCCCCGCACACAGCACCGTGGACGAGACCCCATCCCGCAGGAGCCCCACCAGGCCCAAAGCCTCCACCGCCGCCTGAAGCAACCGACCTGGAGGGCGGTCAGAATCAAAAAAGTGGGCATCGCCGGTGAGCTGGGCTCCCAGTACACTGCTGCGCCAGGGCTGCTGCTCGAGCAAGCCCAAGGCTTTACTGATGGTCTGGATGAAGGATAGATCGGCACCCTCCCGCAGTAGCTGTCTCAGCAGGCCCGCCCCGGCCTCTTCCCTGCTGAGCGCCTCCCGCCAGCCTGGGTGCGCGACCTGCCCCAGCAGCTCAGTCCACTGCCGGGCCTCCTGTTCGCGCAGCACCCGCCGGGGCAGGATGGGGCCGCCCTGGAGCGTCTCCAGTACAGCAACCAGACCCGTCTGGTAGCGGCTGCGCTGGAGGGCTTCGTCCAGAAGCTGAAGGTCGAGGGTTCGATGGGTCTGGCCGGTCAGACGTTGCAGGGCCTCAAGTTCTGCGGGGCTGAGGGCAGGCTGGCTACGGCCCAGCTTGCCATCGCGGCGGTAGCGCTCGAGGGCCAGGTTCAAAACCCGCTCCAAGCCTGCCTGTTTCAGGGCTTGCAGCACCTCGGTGGGGCTCATAACAGTACAGGGGCCTCCCTGACCCTTGTGCCGTCCCAGACAAAGGCCAGGCTGCTGACCCCATCGCCTTTTTCGGTGCTGACCCGAAAAAGCTGGTAGGTAACCGCAGCACTGAGGGCAGTGGAAAGGTCTACCCGGCGCTCGCTGGTAGCAATCCAGCAGAGCTCCAGGGCGCTCATGATGCGGTACAGGGCAGCGATGTTGACCGCATCCATACCTGCAAAAGCCTCGTCAATCCCTACCAACCGGGGCACCCTGCGCCCCAGCGCATCGAAACGCGCCCCCAAGGCCGCAAACAGGAAGGTGTACAGCACCGCCGAACGCTCTCCGCCGCTGCGGGTAAGGAAGACCCGGTCGCTGAGCTCGCGGCGCCGGCGGGCCTCGTTCTGCCCCACCTCGCTAAAAAAGCGAAAGCCATACCACTCACGGTAGTCCAGGGCCTGCTCGAGCTGCTGGTTGAAAGAGCGTTCGGAGTCGGGGTTCTCGCGCAGTCGCTGGATTAGGTGGCGTATCTCCTGCCGCACCCCGCGCCACCAGTGCTCGGGCTGATGGGCCGGGTCTATGCGTCCGTCCACCAGGGCGGCCAGACCGGAAGGCTCGCGGCGGTACATCTCCAGATCGAGCCGCTCGCCATGGAACTCCAGGTTTCGGAGGATACCCTGGGTCTGCTTGACCCAGGTCTGGGCCTCGCGTAGCCGCCGATCCAGCTCCTCGACCAGCTCGTAGACCAGTTCCTCGCGAAAAACCCGAGCCTCCTCGTCGGAGAGGAGCCGCTGGGCAGCCTCGAGCTCGCCCGCCAGGTGTTCCAGCAGCTCGTCCGGCAGCGCCGCCTGACCTTCCAGGTTGAAACGCACCCCCTCGTTCACCCCAAAGCGCGGCTGGTAGTTGTCGGGGGCCTCGAGATGGTGTCGGAACTGGTCGAACTGCTGGGAGAGGCGTTCAAAGGCCTGGTTGCTCTCTTCTTCCAGCTCCTTTTCCGATAAAGGGCTCCCCAGGTCTAGGGCTTGCAGTCGGGGATGGGTCGCGCGGGTCTGGGCCAGGCGTTGTTGGGCTCCTGTCTGCCGTTCCTGGGCCTCGCGCAGGCGTTGCTCCAGGCTGGGCAGTTGTTCGTTGATTACGCGCAGGCGCTCAGAAAGGTTGGCCTGCTTCTGGCGGAGTTCTTTGTCGGTCTGCTCGAGCTCCCGCAAACGCTGGCGGCTTTTGTGGAGGCGGGTTCGCAGCTCGGCGGCATCGGGGGCCTCGAGGTCGCGGCGCAGCACCTGGAGTTGGTTGCTCAGGGCATCGCGGCGCAGCTCGTACTCGCGGCGCTCCTCCTCGAGGCGATGCTGTTCGGATTGAATCTCTTGGCTGCGCTCAGCATTATCCTGCAAGTCCTGGGCCAGCCGCTGGAGCTGCCCCCTGGCCTCCTGCCACTGGCGCTCTTGCACCTGGGCCTGCTGGTACTCGGCCTGGGCCTGTTGCAACCCAGCCCGGCTGGGCTCCAAGCCCAGGGTAACGAACTCCTGCTGAAGCTGCTCGCGGGCGGCCTGAAATGCCTGGCGGGCCTGGGTCAGCCGGGCCAACTGCCGCTCATACTCCTCGCTGCGCGTCTCGAAATCCTGGCGGGCCAGGGCGCGCTGGTGCTGGGCCTCCTGGCGGGCCCGCTGTTCTTCTTTGGCTTCGGAAAGCCGCCGCCAGATTTGGTTCAGGCGTTCCAGCTCGGCCCCGGCCTGATCCTCCTGGGCCTGAACCAGCTCCAGTGAGCGCTCGAGGGCCTCTATCTGCTCGCGCAACAGGTTCAGTAGACGCTCCCGCTCGCGCTGGCGGGCCACGCTGCCAATAAACCGCAGCCCCGGGTGGGGCTTGGCGGTGCCCGCCAACAGCCCGTTGCTCCAGAACCCTTCCTCTCCGGCGGAGGCCAGGCCCACCAGCGGTTCCAGGGCGATTTGTTGCAGCCATTCCGCAAGGCCCGCAGGGGCTTCGTCCTCGGGCTCGAGCAGTTCCCCCAGGTGTACCTGGGCCGCCGGAGCCATGGGCCAGCGCAGCAGCGCGTCGCTCAGACCGGCCTGGTGCAAAAGCTCCTGGGCTTTACCCCGCTCTGTGGGCGCCACTACCAGCGCGGTCAGCAGACCCGCCGCCAGCAGCCCGGCCTCCAGCCCGCCCAGGTTGGCACTTTCGCTGCGGGGCCGAATCAGGGCGTACAGGGGGGCGTGGGCAATCCCGGCCTGCTGCAACAGATGGCTGGCCTGGGCGCGGTCGGGCGGGAGGGGTGGAACGGCCTCTTGTTGGCTTTGCAGGGCCAAAAACTCGTCGCGCCGGGTCTGAAGCTGGGCCTTTAGGGCCTTGCGGTGGTCGCGCCGTTCCTCCAGGGTGGCCTGGGCGGCCTCGAGGCGGGGGGCGACCTGGGGCCAGAGCGTCTGGGCAGCCTGGCTGGCATCTGGCTGCTCCAGGGCCTGGGCATAGGCCGACAAATCCTCGAGGCCCAGACCCTCCCGCGCCAGTTCCAGCAGCCTTGCTTGGGTCTGGGCCAGGGTTTCCTCGAGGGCCCGGGTACGCTCCTCCAGACGCAGCCGAGCGGCCTCGGCGCGTTCGGCGGCCTCGGTGGTGAGCCGTTCGTCTTGGTGCAAGCGCTCTGTCTTTTGCTCGTAGTCGCGCAAGACCTGGTCGGCCCGACCCAGGGCCACCCCTCGCTGCACCAGCGAGCCCTCCCCCTGCCACCAGGCCAGGGCTTGCAGGGCCGACAGGGCCTCGCTCTGCTTGGTCTGCCACTCGGTCTGCTGGGCCAGCAACTGCTGGTACCTGGCCTGGTTCTTCTCAAGTCGTTCGGCCTGACGTCGCAGCCCCTCCTGGCGGTTCTTGAGTTCGCGGCGGGCCGCCTCGAGGTCGTCCTCGAGCTTTTTGAGGGCACCCTGCTCGTCGCGGATGCGGGCCTCGAGGGTTTCCACCTCGGCTCGCACGTGCTCGAGTTCGGGTTGCAGGGTCTCTAGCGCATGCTGGATGGCCTGAAGCTGTTCCAGGTACTGCCCTTGTTGCGTCTGGGCCGAGCGGTACTGGCTTTCGGCCGCCTGGGCCTGGGCCTCGGCGCGGCAGCTACGCAGGTACGCCAGCATCGCCCGTTTGTGAAGCCAGTCCCAGTTGCGCTCGGCAATCACCTGGGCCGCCTGGGCCTGGGCCTCGAGCTGGCGGATGCGCTCGGCATGGCGGTCGAGCTGGGCGATACCCTCGCTGAGCTGGGTCAGGGTGGAGCTGGAGATGGACGGCAGCGAGCGACGCAGCTGCTCCTCGATATCGCGGATGCGTACCTCGCGTCCTAGCTTGGAGCCGCGCAGCTTGAGGATCAGATCCACCAGCTCGCGGTACTGGTTCTGATCCTCGAGGCCATACAGGTAGCGGGCTACCAGCCGGCTGTACTCCCCCTGCCCCTGCACCACCGTGCCCCCTAGCTTCTCCACCCGCTCCCGCAGCGCGCGGTAACGCAAAGGCTGATCGTCTTGGAGCAGGCTCAGGCCCTCGGGGTGCTCGACCCGGCCCGGCAGATAAAAGCCCCACTTGCCCACCTCGCCGCCCTCGCTGAGCGACAGCCCCAGACCGATGGTCTGGTAGCCCCCCGGCTGGCGAAACTCCAGGGCCAGGTAGGCTGTCCGGCTCTGGTACTGGAAGCCCGCCTGGGCATCGCCCAGCAGGTAGTAGCGCAGGCTGCGCCTTGAGGCCCCAAAGGGATCGAGCCGGGCCGGATTGTGGTCGCCATCCAGCAGCAAGGTAATGGCCGCCGTCAGCACGGTGGACTTGCCCGAGCCGTTGTCGCCAGTCAGGAACAGCCTGCCCTGGGCAAAGTGGAAGATTTGCTGGGTGAAGAGCCAGTAGTTGATCAGAATTAGCCGCATGGGCACAGGCCGGTTTACCTCGCGGTAAAGCACCGCTTCGAGTTCAGGTGGCAAGGTAAACGAGGACTGCATAGATTCACTTAATCTAACCCAGAGCGGTTCCCACGAATACCCAGAACAGCAGGTGCTTTTCTGGGCAAAACACTCCGCATCGCGTGTGGAGTGTTTGTGGGAAACGCGGAAGTGGGCGTGGCTCCCAGGCGGTGGGTCTTGATAAACTTCCCTCGTGCTGGCAGGTCTCGATGAGTTCCGCTATCTAACCGTACCCAATGCCCCGCTCTACCGGCGGGTGATGCGGTATTTCTTTAAGCAGTACCTGAGTCAGCGCAGCACCCTGCCCCCCGAGGACGCGCTGGAAGCGCTGGCTGCCGAGGGAATCTTGCTGGACCTCGAGGAAGTCCTTGGCATGCTGGATCAACTGGTAGACTGGGGCAACCTGGGGCGGCGGCGCGACCCTCGGCGGGTAGCCACCCTGCGCGACTACGCCCGACGGCGCGACCTGTATTACGCCACCCCCCGGGGCCTGGCCATCGAGCAATTTCTGGACAACGGGTTGGACGCAGCGCAAGATAGCGTCACGGTCTCGGCGGGGATAGTGGCGGGCATATTGAGCCGCCTCGAGCAACTTCAGACCCTGCTGCAGGCCACCCAGCCCGACCCCGAGGCCATCGAGTCGCTGTGGGTGGAGCTGTTCCGCCAATTCAGCGACCTCTCGGGCGACCTCCGCAGCCTGGGGATGAACCTCGAGCGCCGCCTCTCGCTGGAAGCGCTGGCCGAATTCCTGGACTACAAGGACGTAGTGCGCTCCTACATCGAGCGCTTGTCCCGCGAGCTGGCGGGCTCGGGGCGGCGAATCCGGCTGTTGCTCCAGGGCTTCAGCCCTACCCAGCGCAGTACCCTGGTCGCCCTGGTTGCGCGGGTACAGGCCGGGCGGCTCACAGTCTCGGCAGGGGTGGTGGACGAAGGCAAGGCCCGAGAGCGGGTGAGCGCCGAGTGGGCCGCTCTCGAGGGCTGGTTCGGGCGTGAGGTGGGCCAAGGCGATGGCCTGGAGTATGCCCTGGAAAGCCTGCGCAGCGCCATGCGCCGGGTGCTCGACTATGTGGATGCCGTCCACCGTACCCGCGAGTTGGGCCTGGGTCGGGCGGGCGAGCTCGAGGCCCTGGCCCGCCAACTAGACGCCATTAGCAACCCGCTTCAGGCCAGGGAACAGCTTTCGCGCTACCTGGGGCTCTTTGCCGCTTTACATCCCAGCTACGATCAAGAGGATCGAACAGCCCCCGACCCCTGGCAGCAGGCCGTGGCCACCATCACCCTGCATCCCGTGCAGAAGGGCCGGATCGCCGCCCCACCCAGCGCGGGCGTAGGCCAGACTCGCCCCGAGGCGCGCGCAGCCGCCCGCGAAGCCACCAAGGCTTTTCGTGCTAGAGAACGGGCTTTGCTGGAGCTGTTCAAAAATGGTCGGGTGGCGCTGAACGGCCTAGAGCTACCCAACGTGGAACTGCTGCGTGACCTCCTGCGCTACATAGAGCGCGGCCCCGGCACCACCATTGGCCCGGAGGGGCAGCCCATCCGGGTCGAGTTCACCTCCGAACCCGCCCTTGTAAAAGGGCCAGACTGGAGCCTATGGCTCGAGCGGGGCGTGATCTTGCATCTGCTAAAGCCCGAAGATCTGGCCCTGGAGTCCGGCCATGCCTGAACGCGCCACCCCGCCGGGGCTGCAGATGGCCCTGCGTACCCTGCTAGAAAACCCCTTGCTGCTGGAGGACATGGAGGGCTTCCGCGAGGTCTGGGCGTGGCGGGCCGAGGTGCGGGCCTGGTTCGAGCGGTACGCGGGCTGGATGGTGCAGATGGGGCCTGGGGTGTTACGCCTGCTGGCACCTTCCCCCCACTCCGACGGCGGACGGGCCCTGGGTGAGCTGGCCTCGAGTCGGGCCGTGGCCCTTTTGGCCTGGGTGCTGTGGTTTCACGAGTACCTGGGTCTGCGCCTGGGCGAGCCTAAGCAGTTTAGCCTCTCAGAAATGGCCGAGCGGATATCTGCTCAGTCGGGCCTCAACTTCAGCGAGATTCTCAACCGCCGGGCGCTGGTGCAGGCGGTGCGCTGCGCCCATCGAATCGGCCTGCTGAACATCCTCGACGACGAGAGCAGCCGCTGGGAGGGCGGCGAGACCACCGGCGGGGCGCTGCTGGAGTTTACCGTCGGCGCTGCTTACCTGATCTCCCGCCCCAAAGCCCTGCCCCACAGCCCGGTGCAGCGGGCCGTACAGGCCCTGCTGGTGGGGCCTGCCCTGGTGCAAGCGCACGACCCTGCCGCCTTTGCAGCCCTGGAGCGTAACGAGGCGTTCGTGCAGGAAGCCCTGCAAGATGCCCTGGGCTGGCCCCTGGATTTGCAACCCCACTACGCCTGTTTGCTGCGCGGAGGCCAGACCGGCCTCTACCCGGGTCGTAGCGTGGCCGATGCAGTGGCCCTGTTGCTGGTCGAGGCGGTGCGCACCGAGGTGCAGGAAGGACGCCTCGAGGCAGATGCCCAGGGTCATGTGCGACTCTCGAGCACCCGCCTCTACGGCCTGTTGGATCGCGTCCGCGAGCAGTACCGCCAGCACTGGGGCGAAAAAGGCAAGCAAAGCAGTGAGCGTTTGCTGCGCGAGGTCGAAGTGGTCTGGCAGGAATGGGGCGCGGTGGAACTGGAGGGTGAACTGTGGGTACTCAAACCCCACCTGGCCCGCTTCACCGCCCAGTACTACGATCCCGAAAAACCCCTCCTAGAGCACAAAATCCGACGCACCCGCAGGCAATAACCCTGGCAGGGTAAACTCTTCGAGGTATGACCCTCGACCCCACCGAGCTTGAACTGCGCCAGGACCCGCTGCAATTCTTCATCCACCTTTCCCGCACCAGCCCGGACATCACCACCTTCCGCTTTGCTTCGGGCAAGGAGATCGTTTTTCTCAACCACCCCGACCTGATCCGCGAAGTGCTCATCGAGCGGGCCGAGCAGTTCCACAAATCCGACCTGACCCGCGCCTTTGCCGGGGGCATGGGCAACGGCATTTTGCTTTCCGAGGGCGAGTTCTGGAAGCAACAGAGCCGCCTGATGCGCCCGGCCTTCCACTACAAGCGCCTCCAGGGCTACGCCGAGGTAATGACCCGGTTTACCCTGGAGATGCTCGCACACTGGCAGAACAGCGAAATTCGGCACATTGACGAGGACATGAACGCCCTCACGCTGCGGGTGGTGGCTAAGTGCATGTTCGATGTGGAGGCAGGCGAAGACCGCGAAATCATGCACCGGGCCATCATGCTGGGACAGAAGGTGGTGGGGCAGATGGTCTACGGCTGGCTCAACCTGCCCGACTGGCACCCCGGCCTGAACCGCGACGGCATCCGGGTGGTGCGGGCCCTGAACGAGATGGTCAGCCGTCACATCGCCAACCGGCGGGAGCGCGGCGACCTGGGCGACGATTTGCTCTCCATGCTCCTGGAGGCCCAGAACCAGCCCGATGTAGCGCTTTCCGACCGACAACTGCGCGACGAGGTGCTTACGGTAATTACGGCGGGCCTCGAGACCACCGCCAACGCCCTGATCTGGACATGGTACCTGCTCGACCAGCACCCAGAAGTAAAGGCCAAGCTCAGGGCCGAGGTGGACAGCCTGGGCACACTGCCGGGTTTTGAAGAGGTGCAACGTCTCCCCTATCTGGATCAGGTCTTCAAGGAAAGCCTGCGGCTGTACCCGCCGGTCTGGATTATCGGGCGCGAGAACGTGGAGGCGCTCGAGCTCGGCGGCCTCAAGTTACCCCCCAGGACCCAAATTGTGATGAGCCAGTGGGCCACCCAGCGCGACCCCCGCTTCTTTGAGCGGCCCGACCTTTTCCGGCCCGAGCGCTGGACCCCCGAGTTCGAAAAATCGCTGCCCAAGGGGGCCTATTTCCCCTTCAGTCTGGGGCCCAGGGTCTGCACCGGTCAGGGTTTTGCTACCGTGGAGTACAAGCTAATTGTGGCCACGGTACTGCAAAAGTTCGACCTCGAGCTCACCCGCCCCGCCCCCATCCGCCCCGAGCCCAACTTCACCCTCTGCGCCCACGGGGGGCTGCCCATGCGGGTACGCGCCAGGAAGTAATAGTAGATTTGGTTAGTTCGTCACCAAAAGGAGACGAACTAATATGAGCTCCGTATGACCCCATCCGCTATTAGAGGTAAGGGTTCATACAACTTTCCAAGCACCTCCTCAGGCTCTTGCATGAACACCGTTGTTGTAATCCCTCATCCGGCGACACCGGATTGCCGTAAGAACTGTCTTATTCGGCAAAATGAGTAGCGAACTTGCCAGCGGTAACGCCACCCTCTTCCGCAAGGGGAGTTGGAGAGGGGAAAACGATAAATGCCTGGCATTCCCTAGACAAACTCCACGCCCCCTATCGGGATACAGAAGACTTGGTGGAGCGAGGCTAAAGGACGAGATCAGAGGGATTTCTTAT
>CALFDH010000075.1 GCA_937950405.1 uncultured Meiothermus sp. | reverse complement strand
CGAGTGGCTCGAGGGGCCCCTCTCCTGGGGCGATACCCTGCTCATTGGGGCCGGGCAGGCCATCGAACTTACCGGGCGGGCGCAGTTTTTGGGAGCCTTCATGCCCTCTTCCGACTGGCTGGACTGGTATCCAAACTCGCTACGGATGCTTCCATAGAGCGCTCTTCACATATTCTGAGCCATTCGCCTTTAGCAAAGTGTTGTCCTGGACAGAACAGTGGCCGCCTGGATGGGCGGCCACGTCTGTGAAGAGCGTGATAAGGCGGGCTTATCGTTTCTGGCCAGCAATTTTGCTAGCATGATGCCATGCTTCAGTACGACCAGCTACCCCTTGGGAGCCCCCTGATTGATGCCGCCCTGCCCGACCTTTCGGGCCAGATGGTCAGGCTCTCGGCCTTCAGCGAACCTTTTCTGGCGGTGATG
Source organism: uncultured Meiothermus sp. (assembly GCA_937950405.1). Taxonomy (GTDB): domain Bacteria; phylum Deinococcota; class Deinococci; order Deinococcales; family Thermaceae; genus Meiothermus. The sequence goes on along the minus strand of CALFDH010000075.1, from coordinate 13,647 downwards.
TTCATATGCAACCACTGCCCCTACGTCAAGGGCTCCATCCAGGAGATTGTCTCCCTGGCCCAGAAATACAAAGGGAAGGTTGCCTTCGTGGGTATCAACGCCAACGACTACGAGCGTTACCCCGAAGACGCCCCGGAGGTCATGCGCTCTTTTGCCCAGACCCACCAGTTCAACTTCCCCTACCTGCTCGACGAAACCCAGGAGACCGCCAAGGCCTACAAAGCCCTTCGCACTCCCGAAGTGTTCGTTTTTGACCAGAACCGCAAGCTGCGCTACCACGGGCGGGTGAACGACACGCCCAAAGACCCCAGCACCGTCACGGAACACACCCTGGACCTGGTGCTGGCAGCGCTGGTAGCGGGCCAGGAACCGCCCGTTACCGAGGCCAACGCCATTGGCTGCACCATCAAATGGAAACCCGGCAACGAACCCACCGTGCGGATCGGTTGAGGCCAGGTCATCGAAAACGAAAAGCGGCGGGGAAGACCCGCCGCTAACACAATTCGCCAGGTTATTCGTGGGGCAGGTCGTAGGTCTCGAGGGCCTCACCCCAGGCCTTGCTCATGCGGAAGCCATCCCAGATGGCCTTGACCGAGCTTTTGACGGGCGGACGGCTCAGGATCAGCAGGGCGGGGCGGGTCAGACGGCGGCTCGAGCTGGGGTGCTGGCCCATTGGGGCGCTGTTGGTTTGAATCAGGGTGGTTTCCACGGTAATCCCTCCTTGGTTATCAAGATAGGGCAAACCGTGTTTATTTTGTATGAGCCAATGACGCAACATTTACACGTATCTATAAATATACACAAATACGACTACACGAAAGTCTTTGTATAAAAGAACCACTTACACAAAACATGCCATCTACCCGTGTAACAAGACACAAGAGTACTCAGCGCAACGCCGCAATGTCACGGGGCTACTCCAAACTTTTCGTCCCGGCGGCTCAAAATAATACCAAATCTGCTCATAAGTGACCCAAAAGCGATATATAAGCCCTTCGGACGCGCCCCCTGGCGCGGCAAGTGAGGGGCGCGTTTAGCGCCGCTCACGCGCAGAGTTGGTATAACTAGGCTGGCTGCTTGCCAAAGCGTTTTTGGATGTACTCCTCCACCATCCCCATAAACTCCTCGGCAATGCGGTCGCCCTTGAGGGTGGTAGCAAGCTGTCCGTCAATGTAGACCGGGGCGCGGGGAGCCTCACCGGTGCCGGGCAGTGAAATTCCAATGTCGGCGTGCTTGGACTCGCCGGGGCCGTTGACCACACACCCCATTACCGCCACCTTCAGGTTTTCCACCCCAGGGTACTGGGTTTTCCAGACCGGCATCTGGGCACTCAGGCGCTTGGACACCTGCAAGGCCAGTTCCTGGAAGAAGGTGCTGGTGGTGCGTCCACAGCCGGGGCAACTGGCGACGCTGGGGCTGAACTGGCGTACCCCTATGGACTGCAGAATTTCCAGGGCCACCTCCACCTCTTTGGTGCGGGGCTCGCCGGGAGCCGGGGTAATGGAGACCCGTATGGTGTCGCCGATGCCCTCGGCCAGCAGGGGAACCAGGCCCGCTGTGCTGGTCACAATACCGCTCACGCCCATGCCGGCTTCGGTCAGCCCCAGGTGCAGGGGGGCGATGGTGCGTTTGGCCAGTTCGCGGTAAACCCACCACAGGTCGGGTGCGTTGGAAATCTTGGCCGAGAGGATGATTTTGTCTTCGGTCAGGCCATACTTGAGGGCCCACTCATAGCTGCGTACCGCCGACTCCACAATGGTCTCGAGCGTAACCTGGTGCGCATCCTTGGGTTCGGGCAGGGCGGCATTGGCGTCCATCATTTCGTCCAGCAAGCCCGCATCCAGCGAACCCCAGTTCACCCCAATACGAACCGGCTTGCCATACTCCACCGCCACCTCGCACATGGTCTTGAAGTTGGGGTCCTGTTGCTTGCCCTTGCCCACCGTGCCGGGGTTTATGCGGTATTTGTCCAGCGCCAGGGCCATCTCGGGGTATTTACGCAGCAGGATATGTCCGTTGAAATGGAAATCGCCCACCAGGGGCACATCCACGCCAAGGTCGGCCAGCCTGCGTTTGATTTCGGGCACGGCCTTGGCGGCCTCGTCGTTGTTGACCGTCATGCGCACGACCTCAGAGCCGGCTCTGGCAAGCGCCCAGACCTGGCCCACGGTGGCCTCGATGTCGGCGGTGTCGGTATTGGTCATGGATTGCACAACGACCGGATGGTCGCCCCCTTTGGGCACCTTGCCCACCCAGACGGTGGGTGTCTTGCGGCGGTTAACTACCATGCTCCCAAGTCTAATATGGGCAGGTCAGGTAAAAAGTAGACCAGGGTGGGGGTTGACCGAGCCTCGCGGCGCCTGGTCGGCGGGGTAGTGTGGATTTGGGGCGGAGGGAGCGCTCGAGGAAGGCAGTTTGCAGCAACTTGGTTTATCTTTGAGGCGTTATGGCGATACAGATAGGAGCCCCACTTCCCGACGTTACCGTTTACAACACCTCTGCAGAAGCCCTCTCGCTGGCCCAACTGGTGCAGGGTAAGCCGCTGGTGTTGCTTTTTTTCCCGGCAGCGCACACCCGCGTTTGCGAAAAGGAGCTGTGTACCTTCCGCGATGGGCTGGCAGAGTACAACCAGCTGGGCGTGGAGGTGTACGGCCTGAGCGTGGACACCCCCTGGACGCTGGGGGCATACGCCAAGACGCTGGGGCTGGCCTTTTCGCTGCTTTCTGACTACAACAAGGAAGCCACCCGGGCTTTTGGCCTCGAGATCAGCCTGCGTGGCCTGCCTGGCTTTTCGCAGCGGGCCGCCTATGTGGTGGATGCCACAGGCCGCATCGCCTGGGCCTGGGTTGCAGACGTGCCCGCCCAGGAACCGCCCTACGAAGAGGTAGCTGCGGCAGTAAGGGGCTTGTCGGTATGACCCTGGCGACGGGCAGGCGTCAGGGTTTTGCTCGGACACGCGCTAGCGGGGTTTTGGCGAGCAAACTACCGATTACTGGTCAATAGTCAATAGTCCATGGTCAATAGACTATCGACCATAGACCATAGACTATCGACCCTGGCTTCAAAGCAGCTCGAGCCTGGGCCACCCCAGCAGCAAATCCTGCTCGGTGAGGGCTTCGCCCTCGGCCTCGGGGGTCCAGGCCACATAGGCGGCCAAGGTGTTGGTGGGGCTCGAGGAGGCCAGGGCCATCAGGGCCTGCCGAGCGCCCTCGCGCCTGAGAGGGGTGGGAACGGGGGGTAGGCTGCCGCTTACGGCCAATAACAACGTTACCAGGATGTAGCGTCCATCCGGCTCGGCTTTGGGCTGGTATCCGGCCTGCACGACCTCCTTGCCTTCGAAGTGCCGGTAGGTTTCCAGGAACTCCGAACGGGTCTCGGTTAGCCAGGTATCGAACTGTCCCTCGGCTTTCTGGAGGCCGCCCGTCCATACTTCATATAGGCCAAATCGCCACCCGGCCTGATCGCGTAGCAACAGCACGGCGGCGTTATCCATCAGATCGGCCAGACCGCGCACACTCTCGGTATCGGCAGCCTGGGCCATGTGGCGGAGGTTGCCTTGCAACTCAGGGGTAAACAATGTGGCCAGCCGAAGCCGGGCCACCGTGCTCTCGGGCTCGCCACCTGCACCGATGCCGCTTCCCGCTCGCTGTAAGCCGCGAATCATGGAAAAGCTCACCAGAATGATGCCCCCAATGAAGAGCAGGGCCACCAGGTCGAAGCCATAGCCGGTGCCCGGATTGATGTAGATGGGAGGGCGGGTACTGGGGTAACTGGGATAGCTTGGAGGGTAGTAGTCACGGGGGTAGGTGGGGTAGGAGGGATAGCTCCTTGGGGTTGGGAGGGGCAGGGAAGGGGAGGGGGAGGGATTGACCCTGGGAATGGAGGGGGCGGGGCGGGGTGTGGAGAATCCACCCCGGCCCCCAACGCCGCCGCCGCTCCGCTGGGCCAGGGCTCCATTCCAACCAGGCCAGGAGGTAGATATCCAGGTGGTTCCGGTTGGCAGGAGGGCTAGAGCCCACAGCCACAGCAGTATCCAAACCCCAGTAAATCTCATCTACATCAGCATACGCCATTGTGTTGGAGGTTCTTATTGCTACTACCAGATTCATTAAACTTGATAACGAAAGACTCATGGCCTCTTTGGTGTTTTGCCGCAAATCAAGCCTGTTGGATGGTGGGTCTAAGTGTGCCCGCGATAGAAATATCATGCGTCTCAATGGAAGTGCGAATTCTGGGGTTTGCAACGGCGCGGCCTCGTGAATCACCCTTTCCCTATCCATTACGTTTCTATCGTGGAGATACTTAGGTTGTAAACTTGCGATATAGATGGGGAATCCCGATGAGCGAAAAAACTGATAAGTCCAATACACATCTTCCCGATACCCTCCCGGTATGTCCGGTGCGCGGCTCGGTGATCTATCCCAGCATGGTGATGCCCATAGATGCAGGCAGACCCATTTCGATTCGTGCGATTGATGCGGCTTTGGCCCAGGAGCGGGTCATTCTGATTGTCAGCCAGCGCGACAAGGAGGTTGAGGTACCTGGCCCCGATGACCTGTACGACGTGGGTACCGCTTGCAACGTGCTGCGGATGCGTAAAAACGCCGACGGCTCGGTGCAGATGCTGGTACAGGCCTTTGCCAGGGTGCGGGTTCAGCAGTACCGCAAGGCAGATGGGTACCTGGAAGCCGGCGTGGTGCGGCTGCCCGAGGTGGAAGGTAAGGCCACCGAGGTGCGGGCGCTGTTCCGCGAAGTGAGGGAGCGCTTTGAAAACCTGCTCAAGGAGGGCAAGTACCTCTCGCCAGAGGTGGCCCAGTTTGTGCTGAACCTCGAGGACCCCTCGCAACTGGCCGACTACATTGCCTTTCACCTCGAGTTCAAGCTGGAAGACAAGCAGCAAATACTGGCGACCCCCTCGGTGGTGGACCGCCTCAAGCGCATCGCCATTCTGCTGGACGCCGAGCTGGACTTGATGGAAACCCAGCGCCGAATCCAGCAACAGGTCAAGGAAGAAATCGACAAGAACCAGCGGGAGTTCTACCTGCGCGAGCAGATGAAGGCCATCCAGCGGGAGCTGCACGGCGAGGAGGGCGAGATGGAGGTGGAGGAGTTCCGCGCCAAGATAGCGGCCCTCCAGCTGCCCCAGAGTGTGCTCTCTGAGGTGGAGCGCGAACTCTCGCGTTTTGCCAGGATGCACCCCGACTCTGCTGAAGCCAGCGTGGTGCGAACCTACCTGGACTGGATTACCAACCTCCCCTGGAATACCCGAACCGAGGACCAGATTGACCTCAAAGAGGCCAAACGAATCCTGGACGAAGACCACTACGGCCTGGAGAAGATCAAGGACCGCGTGCTGGAATACCTGGCGGTTCGCAAGCTGAAGCTGGAACGCCAGAAAAGCGGTGAGATTCCCCTCGAGGAGGTCTCTAAGGGGCCCATTTTGCTCTTTGTGGGGCCGCCGGGAGTGGGCAAGACCTCGATTGCCAAGTCCATCGCCAAAAGCCTGGGGCGCAAATACCACCGCATCTCGCTGGGGGGTGCCCGCGACGAGTCCGACATTCGCGGACACCGCCGCACCTACATTGGGGCCATGCCGGGCCGCATCATTCAGGGGATGCGCCAGGTGGGCAGCAAGAACCCCGTCATTCTGCTGGACGAAGTGGACAAGCTGGGCGCCTCCTACCAGGGCGACCCTGCCGCTGCCCTGCTCGAGCTTCTCGACCCCGCGCAGAACAAAGAGTTCACCGACCACTACCTGGGGGTGCCCTTCGATATGAGCGAGGTGCTCTTCATCTGCACCGCTAATTTTCCAGAAAACATTCCGGGGCCGCTCTACGACCGCATGGAGCTGATCGAGTTTACCAGCTACATCGAGCAGGAGAAGCTCGAGATTGCCAAGCGCTACCTGCTACCCCGCCAGCTCAGCGAAAATGGCCTCAAAGAAAATCAGGTGGTGGTTACCGAAGCTGCCCTGATGCGCCTGATCACCCACTACACCCGCGAGGCAGGGGTGCGGAACCTCGAGCGCGAGATTGGTACACTGTTGCGTAAGTCGGCCCGGGCCATTCTGGAAAGCGGTAAAAAGCGCATTCGCATTACCGATAGTGATCTGGAGAAATACCTTGGCCCGGCGCGCTTTCAGCCCGAGTCCGAAGCCCGTGCCCCGCAGGTGGGGGTGGCTACCGGGATGTTCTACACCCCGGTGGGAGGCGACATCATGTTTATCGAAGTCTCGGTCATGCCGGGTAAGGGCAACCTGATCCTGACCGGGCAACTAGGTGATGTAATGAAAGAATCGGCGCGGGCGGCGCTTTCTTATGCCAAAAAGAACGCCCAGCGCTTTGGGATTCCCCTCGAGAAGTTCGACAACTCCGATGTGCACATCCATGTTCCGGCGGGCGCGGTGCCCAAGGAAGGCCCCTCGGCGGGCATTGCCATTACCGCGGCCCTGGTCTCGGCCCTGGCTGAAGTGCCCGTGCGCAACGATGTTTCCATGACCGGCGAAATTACCCTCACCGGGCGGGTGTTGCCCATTGGGGGGGTCAAGGAAAAGGTGCTAGGCGCACGACGGGCAGGTATCCGCGAGGTGATTTTGCCCAAGCAAAACCAACCCGACCTTTCGGATATACCCGCTTATTTGCGTCAGAACCTCAGGTTTCACTTTGCCGAAACCCTGGACGAGGTGCTGAACTGGACGCTGGTGGGGGGCCTGGCAGCCCTCGAGGGCAAAAACGTTTCCCCCACACCCAAAAAGGCCCGCCGAAGCAAGGTGCAGCCTGTAGCCAGGGCCTAGTGCATTGTAGAAATGCCTGGTACAGCTACATTTGTTGCAAAAGGATTGTGGGCAATGTCACGGCTCTAGCGACGCTGCATGACGGAAGCCGGATAGCGTGTCTTTTTGCTCCTCCCCATCAGCGCAGTGGACGTTATACCAAATCTGCTCAGAAGTGACCAAAAGCGATATACAAGTCCCTCGGACGCGCCCCCTGGCGCGGCAAGGGAGGGGCGCGTTTAGCGCTGCTCACGCGCAGAGTTGTATTAGGTAGGTTTACTGAGCAGCGCCTTCGTGTAGTCGAGCGGTTGAGAGCTTCGCCCAATACCCTCCCCGCCCTCCCTACGCGATAGGGAGGGGGCTAGGGGTTCATCCCTCCAAGAAACCTGTAGGATGAAAATCTCTACGACGGTGTAATAAGAGCTCCGCATGACCCCATCCGCCAGTATGGGTTCATGCAACTTTCCAAGCACCCCCTGGAGAAACCCCACGCCCTCTATTGGGACACAGAAGGCCAGGTTGAGCGAGGCTAGAGGGCGAGATCAGAGGGATTTCCTGTAATACCAACTTCAGCCAGATACCCAGCTTTCGGCAACCCACAGGATGGGAGTGGTAGATAGGAGGTAAGTTTCGTTAAGCGCCTGCCCCCTAACCCCTATTCCCTACTTCGTGGTTCCTGTATTGGTCAAAGTGTTCAGACAACAATGGCATAATATGGCCAGAGAGCCCTATTTCTTCAGCGCATCGCGGATTTCCCTGAGCAGAACAATATCTTCAGGCGGGGCCGCAGGAGCAGGCTCCGGCTGGTTCTTTTTGGACATTTCTTGCAGCTTGTTCATGGGGGTGACCACAAAAAAGTACAGCGCTAAGGTTACCATCAAAAAGCTCACCACCGCGTTGAGGAACATCCCGATGTTGAGGGCTCCAAGCTTGATGGCTGAGAAATCCGGTGCGCCAAAAATCATGCCGACCAGCGGGGTGATGATATCGGCGACCAGTGAGTTCACAATCGCCCCGAAGGCGCCCCCAATAATCACCCCTACTGCCAGATCGAGCACGTTTCCACGCATGATGAAGCTTTTGAATCCTTCCAACATATAAACCTCCCGGTGCTTGCTCTGGAGCCAGGTCGTCTCTTCTCCAGAGGCAACTTTTTGCTGCGATGAATACGCCGATTGCAAGACGACCCTGGGTCAATCTAAGCCCAAGGCGATTTAGGCGTCAAGCTGCATTTTCTTGATTCGGTTCTGGTTTTACAGGTTCTTCCCCTCGAGCAACCCCTTCTGCTGGGCCAGCCGATATACCTGCTCGTACTGGTCTGTGATGCGTTCTGGGTTGAAATGGGCCTGGGCGTACTGCCGGGCGGCTTCACGCATCTCTCTTAGATGGGGTGAAGACAAGAGCTCCACGACTGCCCGGGCAAAGGCCTCCAGGTCGCCAAACTCCACCAGGCGCCCCACCTCTGGCGTCAGCCACTCGAGAATGCCTCCCACACGGGTCGCCACCACCGGAACCCCACAGGCCAGGGCCTCGAGGCCCGACTGACCAAAGCCCTCATACTCCGAGGCCAGCAAGAACACGTCCGCTGCCCCAATCACCGCCTCGGGGTTTTTGGCCGTAGCCAGCGAGGTCACGCTGTCGTCCACCCCTAGGCTATGAGCAATGGAGAGCGCCTCGGCCCGCTCCGGGCCGGTGCCCACCAGAACCAGCCGAGCCTTGAGCTTCTGGCGTATTTTAGCGAACACATGGATGATGTCGCCTACCCGCTTGACGGCGCGAAAATTGGAGGCATGAACCAGCAGAAACTCGTCCGGGGCGGCATAAAAGCGCCTGGCCTCGGGGTTGGGTCGAAAACGCTCGGTGTCCACAGCGTTGTAAATCACCTGCGGGTTCACCCCAAAGGTACGCTGGGCCTGCTGGGCCAGGTTCTGCGAGACGGCGGTTACGGCTCTGGCCTTTTGTAGCGCCTTGCTGGTAAGGGTCTGATAGGCCGGGTCTATCCCCAACAGCGTTACATCCGTGCCGTGCAGCGTGTGCACCAACGGAATGCGGCCTTCGGCGGCCAGCTCAGCAGCTACCGCGTGGGGGATGGCATAGTGGGTATGGAGAAGCTCTAGGTGCTCCTCCCGGATGGCGCGCTCCAGGGCTCCCGCCAGGGCCAGGGTGTAGAGGGGGGCCGGAAAAACCGGATAGTTGGGCACCTCTACCGGCATAAACTGCACCGGGCTGTCCTCCGGCAAACGCATGGGCAGCTCGGTAGCAAACAAGAGAACCCGGTGTCCCCTTCGCGCCAGCCGGTCGGCCAGCTCCGAGGCCACAATGCCGCTCCCGCCCAGGCCCGGATAGCACACCATCCCGATCCGCATGGCCCCAGCCTACGCAACGGTGTATTGCTGCATTGGTACTAGATTCACGGTTGTAAGGAGGGGGCGCTCCTGTAGGGTTCGCCAAATCTGGCCAGTCTAACCGCCCAGGGTGGGCGAGAGGCCCACCGAGTCTTTGCTGTTGACCCCTGGTATTGGCTATGGGGCCCTTGCGCAGCCTCCCTTGACTCAGAACCCCAGACTCTCCACAATCGGGGGGTGAAGGCTTTCAAACCCCATCTCCAAGGGCTGCCCAGCTACCCCTACAAAAAGGTAGAAGCATCCGTCAAGCTCGACCAGAACGAGAGCCCTTACGATCTGCCTGCTGAACTTAAGCAGCGGGTTCTACAGCGCTTGCAGCACCTGGATTTCAACCGCTACCCCCCACTCCACGCCGAGGATGTGCGCGAAAAACTTTCAGCGTATCTGGACTGGCCGATGGAGGGTCTGGTGGTCTCGCCGGGTTCCAACCTGCTCATTCAGGCCCTGGTCCAGGCGGCGGGGCGCGTGCTGGACACCGCGCCTTCCTTTCCGCACTATGCTTTTTCTGCCAGAATATCGGCCACCCCCTACAAGGCCATTGCGCTCGGCGAGGGGTTTGCACTACCGACAGAGGCGCTGCTCGAGGCCCTTCAAGAAACCCCTGCCGTACTCTTTCTGCCCAACCCCCACGCCCCTACCGCGCAGCTTTTTGCCGAGAGCGATATCCGCCACCTGGCCGATAGAGCCGCGCAAACCGGCGGGCTCCTGGTAATTGACGAGGCTTACCACCAGTTTTCCGGCACCGACTACGCCTGGCTGGCTAGGGCCAACCCCCACGTGGCCCTTCTGCGTACCTTCTCCAAAGCCTGGGGGCTGGGGGGTATCCGGGCGGGCTACCTGATGGCCTCGCCCGAGGTTTGCAACGTTGTGCAGAACTTTGTGCCCCCCTTTGGTCTGCCCGCACACACCGCTCAGATTCTCCTGACGGCTCTGGAGTCGCCTGGCTATGTGCAGGCAATTGTGCAGGCTCTAACGAGTGAGCGGGAACGCCTATTTCAAGCCCTGCAACCACACCCCACCTGGAAGGTCTTCCCGAGCCAGACCAATTTTTTGCTGATCCGCACCCCCGATGCTGCCGCCGCTTACAATGCGCTGCTGAAGCAAGGTATCCTGGTGCGGCGGCAGGACCACTACCTGGGCCTGGAAGGTTGCATCCGGGTCTCGGTGGGTACGCCACAGGAAAACCAGCGCTTCCTGGAGGCGGCTTTCTCCCTGCTCGAGGTGCCCCATGCGTAGTGCGAACATCGAACGCAATACGGCCGAAACCCAGATCAAGCTGAGCCTGAACCTCGACGGAGCGCCCCAGGGTAGCATTTCAACCGGCCTGGGTTTTCTGGATCATATGCTGTTGGCCTTTCAGCGGCATGGACGTTTTGGGCTGGTGGTGGAAGCCAAGGGGGACCTGGCCGTGGACGTGCATCACCTGGTAGAGGACGTAGGCATTGTGCTGGGGATGGCCCTAAAGCAAGCGGTGGGGGATGCCAGGGGGCTCGAGCGCTACGGCGAAGCCAGCGTGCCGATGGACGAGACCCTGGTGCAGGTGGTGCTGGATTTCTCAGGGCGCAGCTACCTGGCCTTTGTGCCTGAAGAGCTGGGTATCGAAGGCAGTGCGGGGGGGCTCAACGCCTACCACCTGCGCGAGTTTCTGCGGGGGCTGTGCAATCATGCGGGGCTCACCCTGCACGTGCGTGTGCTGGCGGGCCGGGAAGCTCACCACGTGCTCGAGGCCACCTTCAAAGCGCTGGCCCGGGCCCTGTACCAGGCCACCCGCCTCACCCGAAGCGACCTGCCAAGCACCAAAGAGGTGTTGTAGAAGCTCGAGCGAAACCACTCTGACCCGTACCATGAAAACGCTCCTGATTGACTATGGTTCCGGCAACCTGCATAGCGCGGCCAAAGCCCTGCAAGCCACCGGCTACACGGTCACGGTCTCGGCGGACCCCGCCATGATTGACCAACACGACCTGCTGGTGCTGCCCGGACAGGGCCATTTTGGGCAGGTGATGCGTTCATTTGAGGCTTCCGGCTTTGAAGAAGGGGTGCGGCAGCACATTGCAGCAGGAAAGCCCTTCCTGGGGATTTGCGTGGGTATGCAAATCCTCTTCGAAGGCTCTGAAGAAGCGCCAACGACGCCCGGGCTGGGCCTGGTGCCGGGGCAACTGGCCCGCTTCCAGGCCTCGAGGGTGCCGCAGATGGGCTGGAATACGGTGGAATACCAGCCCCCTTTTGCGCAACTGTCGGGTCGCTTTTTCTACTTCGTGCACTCGTACTATGCGCCGCTGGTGGAGGGAAGCGTTGGCATTACCGACTACAGCGGAACCCGATTCACCGCCCTGTATGCCAGAGCAAACGTAGTAGCCCCGCAGTTCCACCCGGAAAAAAGTGGTGTGGTGGGGCTGGCTTTGTTGAGGGCTATTCGGCGGTACTTTGCTGCCCGACTCTAATTTTCGTGATTTACGGTTGACGCTCTACCTTATACCAACTCTGCGCGTGAGCGGCGCTAAACTCGCCCCTCCCTTGCCGCGCCAGGGGGCGCGTTCGAGGGACTTGTATATCGCTTTTGGGACACTTCTAAGCAGATTCGGTATTCTGGCGTTCGCTCCGTCTATTGGCAGGCTGGTTTTTTACAAAAGGTCTGCACTGCTAGCGCACCGGGGGTATTGCGACTAAAAAGGGTAGACTTTTTAGACCGCGTAGTGGCAGGAAGATTTGTGGCCATGCATTTCGTTTCATGGAAAGGCACCTGACCGCCTTGAGAAATAGCGCTTAAGCGCTAAGTGGATTTCAGCAGCAGAGGAACTCAACCTTTGCAACTGAGGTTCCCTGGGTTTATCTGGCCTGCAAAAGGTCTTTCTCGGTAATCAAGCGACCCTGTCCCCCGATGGCGGTGGCTGCCAGAGAGCCCGCCAGGTTGCCCAAACGGGCGGCCACAAAGGGGTCTTTGCCTTGCAGGATGGCATGGGCGAAGGTGGCGGTGAAGGCATCTCCCGAGCCGGTGGTGTCGACCACTTCCTCAAGGGGGTAAGGCTCCACCAGCTCTTGCCGGGTTGGGGTAATCACGATGGAGCCCAGAGCGCCTACTTTGACGATGACGGTCTCGAGGCCCCAGCCCTTGAGTTCGCTGACCCCTTCGCTAATCGAAGTGGCGCCGGTCAGGGCCAGCAGCTCCACCTGGTTCATCAGCAGGTAAGGAACCCCCCGCAGAATGTCCAGCAGTTCTTTGCCGGCGGCCCGCACCGCGCCGGTGCCAAGGTCGGCGAAAATGGGCAAGTCGCGTTTGCGCGCGGCATCCAGGGCGTTGATGGCGTATTGTCGCTGGGGGCCGCCCACGAATGCGTAGGCCGAGAACACCACCGCGTCTACCTGATCGAGCATTTTGGCCTTGAACTCGGCCACATCCAGGTAGCGGCTGGCGCCCCCCGCCGAAACCATGGACCGTTCACCCCCCGGAATCAGCAAGATCAGGATGGAAGAGGTGGTTTGTTCGGGGTCTACCTGCAGATATTTGAGGTCAACGCCCGCTTTCTCGAGTTGAGAAAGGGCCACACTGCGAAATGGGTCGTTGCCTACCCGACTGGCAAGATAGACCTTGTTGCCCAGGCTGGCCAGATGCGCGGCCAGGGTGCCCCCCGCTCCTCCAGGCTTCATCAGGGCTCGTTGAGCCGGAACCTCCTCGCCTGGCTCAGGGATTCGCTCGAGAAAATAGATTAAGTCAACCGATACGTCCCCTACGACAAAAAACCGCATCCCGGCCTCCCAGCCTGTACGAACCGCTTGCAGGATTCCTTATATCTTAGCGGTATAACCAGCAAGATGAGTAGTAGGTTATCGCAAGCGTATGAGAAATCCCTAACAAGGTCTCAATCTATCTGATCTTAACGAGTAATTGTTCAAATTGCTGCAAGCTCAGGGCCTCACCCCGTACCAGGGGGGGAAGATTAAGGGCCTGTAGCGCCTGGGAAACCTTACCGGGGTCGTAACCTGCGGCCTTGAGCGCATTGAGTAGGGTTTTACGCCGCTGGGCAAACGCCGCTTCGATCAGGCGAAAGAGCGCTGGGTGGTCGGGGCTGGTGTTGGGGTTCAGGCAAACCACCGAACTCGTGACCTTGGGCGGGGGAAAAAAGGCACCGGGGGGCAAGTCCACGATGCGCCGGGCCTGCGCGTGGTACTGCACCCGCAAGCTCAGGAGCCCATATTCGGGCGTACCTGGCTGGGCGGTCATGCGCAGGGCCACCTCCTTTTGTACCAGCACCACCATGCGGCGGAACCGGCCTGAACGCAACAACAGGGTGATGAGGGGGGTGGCGATGTTATAGGGTAGGTTGCCCGCAAAAAGACTTTGGGGGGGAACACAGGCCCAGTCAAAGGCCAGCGCGTCCCCCCAGATGATTTGCACCGGTAGCCCGGCCAGGGTCTCGGTATAGACGGCCTCGAGCCGACGATCCATCTCGAGGCTGATGACCCTCGCAC
>CALFDH010000074.1 GCA_937950405.1 uncultured Meiothermus sp. | reverse complement strand
CTACGTCGTAGGGAGGGTAGGGGAGGGTATTGGGTGAGGCCCTGAACCGCCCGAGTACGCAAAGTTGCTGCTCAGCAACCTCACCTAACCTCCCCTACAGGCCCTACACGGTAGGGGAGGAACGAAAAGGTTTCTGCTACGCCATTTGCTAGAGCGTACTGCATAGTTCGTGCCGCAATGGACACTTTGTACAGGTATTTATTCGACTGTGTGCTAAAGCCTTACAGAGCGGATACGCTCGAGAAAGTCGTGCACAATATTGCCGGTCACGCCCCAGATATCGTAGCTGCGCCAGGGGTAATGCCAGACCTTGCGCCGTAGCTTTCCATCCAGTTCGGAAAACTCACCACCTAAGCCCTTTGGGAAACGGTTACTGGGAGGTGGCGTGCGTTCTTCGGCATAGGCTGGGGCAGTCAGCAATTCTTCGATCGGCACCCACAGCAACTCCTCCACTTCCTGGGGGTTGGGGGCCAGGTGGGGTTCCTGGATAATCCGGCCCAGCAAGGGAAACACCCGGTAGCCAAAGGGAGAGAGGGTGGGGTTGAGGTGGCCCAGTATTTCCACTTGATTGGGCTCGAGGCCCACTTCTTCCCAGGCCTCACGCAAGGCGGCCTGTTCGGCGCTTTCGCCATCATCAAACCGACCTCCGGGAAAGCTAATCTGGGCCGCATGGTGCGGTAGATGGGCGCTGCGCACGGTGAATAGGAGCTGCCCTTTCCACACCGGTAGCAGCACAGCAGCATCCACAAACCCCTCGGGGCGCTGCATTTCCTGCGGCGGGCGGGAGACTGCGGCTTTGAGAATCTCAGACTTCATAGACGGGGGTTGTGGGGCGAAACGTTTTTGCTTTTTGGGAGGGTTCGTGACCGTTTGCATTGGCCGACGGGGCCAAGGCTCAGGTACGCATATACCTGTATTTTCGCTCTGGGCCTGGCAAAATGCTGTGACTTGCAACCTCATCAAGGGTTTTTTGCAGCCTGCAGGCACATCTGCTCACAGTACTCGCGCAGCAGGATCTCGGGGTTAAGCTTCTCCTGTCGGCACCAGGCTACCAGCTTCCACAGGGCTTCGGCTATCTGGCCCTGTTGAATGCTCTCAACCAGATCAGCCTTGCTGTTGAAAGCAGTGCCCAGTTTTTTCTGGATTTCGGCAGCCCTGGCCAGGGCTCCCAGGCTGCGCGGCACCTGGTCGCAGATGGGCTGTGCTGGCTTTCCCTCAGCAGCCTTGATGGCGTTCCAGTTGGCCGTCACGGCTTCGGGGGTATCGGCCCTCACATCGCCAAACACGTGGGGGTGGCGGCGGATGAGCTTATTCACAATGTGCTGCTCCACTTCGGGATAACTAAAACTACCCTCCTGCTCGGCAATAACTGAATGAAAGGCCACCTGCAAGAGCACATCTCCCAGTTCTTCAGCCATCTCTTGGGGATTGCCCCGACCTATGGCATCCACGGCTTCGGCGGCCTCCTCGAGCAGATAGGGTCGAAGGCTCTGGTGGGTTTGTGCTTTGTCCCAGGGGCAGCCATCGGGTGCGCGGAGGCGTCGCATGACCTCCAATAGACGTTCCATGCCCTATAGCCTAGCGGGTTTTGAAAAGCCAATTATGCCTTTGTCTGCAAACGCCATAGCAGAAAGGCTGCTATCCACGAGCATCCAACCAGCATCAGACTTAGCGGATCCAACGGCGCGGTATCGCCCATAGCGAGGCCCTGGGGGCTGGGGTAGGGGAGACCGGTGATGCGGGTTAAGATGAACAGGAGCGTGATCAGCCCCACCAGCCCAACTCCAAAACGGTAGGTGCCGCGCTCCATGCTGGCAGGCATCTCGAGCAGGCGGGTCAGCAACAAGAACCCCCCGTAAATTAGTTGAAAACCCAACAACATCATGAACATCACGGCATACCAGAAACCGGCCCCCTGAAGCCCCAGCGGGGTCTCGTTGCCAAACAGCTCACCGCACAGCCCTCCCCCCAAAAAAGTGTTGCCTGTACCCAGCAGTTGCAAAAAAAAGGGTGCCATCAGCAGGGCTGCAGCCCAGCGAGCCTCGGGAGCGGAAAACGCGGTTGATTCGGTCTTCATCGTAATCTACCTCATGCTGAAAGACCCTTGGCGTATTGTAAAGTGGCGGAGCCTGGATTTTAACCCAGGGACATTTGCCTGAAGCGGGTTGTTTACCTTGGTGCATGTTTTGGGGGGTGTAATACCCTGGTTGCGGAGTAGAAGATGCCACGCCGTGCCTTATGGATTACCTTGCTGGTTGGTCTGCCCTTGTTGTTGGCGCTGATTGCGCTTGTTCTTTCACGCGATACCTACCAGCCCTACGGAACCCGCCTGCTGAACATCCGACCGGTAGAAGCCAACCAGTTTAGCCTCACCGCCCACGACGGCACGACCAAGAGCCTCTCAGATTTCCAGGGCAAGGTGGTTCTTATTTTCTTTGGTTTTGTGAACTGCCCCGATGTATGCCCTACCACCATGCTCGAGCTGGCCAAGGTTTACAAAGCCCTGACCCCTGCCGAGCAGGCCCGAGTACAGGTCTTGCTCATCTCGGTAGACCCCGAGCGGGATACCCTGGAAAAACTGCGGGACTACGTGACCTTTTTTGCCCCTACCTTCCTGGGCCTGACCGGCACCCCAGACCAGATTGCCCAGGTGGCCAAAAAATACGGGGTGTTTTATCAGAAGTCTGAAATCAAATCGGCTACCGAGTACAACGTGGACCATACCGCTACGGTGTTCGCCCTGGATCCCAAGGGCCAGCTACGACTGATATACGGGAACGGTAAGGCCGCCGAGACGGCGCGGGTAGTGGAGGACGTGCGCTGGTTGCTGCGGAATTGAAAGGCTATGGTTGTGCCCGCCAGATGAATTGAGGAGTCCTTGATCATACCCCCTAGCCAACTCGGGGTTCAGCTTCCCGGATTAGCCCAAAGCACCCTCCCAGGTTCATAGCGGGTGTTGTGGCCTCATTGTGAACAAAGTGAATATCTACCTCGAGTTCAGTTCCACACTGCGATTCCAGCCCCTTGATTAACTCGTAACAGCCGTATATACTCCTAGGGTTGCGTTGCCTCAGGCCAGCCCCGGCCCTGAGGTCACATCGGTTGCGCTCACGGGAAAGCCCTTGCGCACAGCGATTCTTGAGAATCCAGGGGCGAACCTCGGGCCCACGGCCTGATTCGCTTCTCGACGGGAACCCCGCACCGAGCGCAGCGCAAGTACGCAGAACTCCGTGTGGGGTTTTCGGTTTTGAGAGAAGTCTAGTCGAACGAAAGGATGTGATTACACTGCCAACCATCAACCAACTCCTCCGTAAAGGCCGTGCTCCCGTAGTCAAGAAGAGCAAAGTGCCTGCCCTGAAGGGAAGCCCCTTCCGCAAAGGGGTGTGCACCGTGGTGCGTACCGTTACGCCCAAGAAGCCCAACTCAGCGCTGCGCAAGGTGGCCAAGGTGCGCCTCTCGAGCCAGTACGAAGTCACCGCCTACATCCCTGGTGAAGGCCACAACCTGCAGGAGCACTCGGTGGTGCTCATTCGTGGGGGCCGTGTGAAAGACCTGCCAGGGGTGCGCTACCACATCGTGCGGGGTATCTACGACACCCAAGGCGTGAAAGACCGCAAGAAGAGCCGCTCCAAGTACGGGGCTAAGCGGCCCAAGGCCGATGCCAAGGGCGCGGCGGCAAAGGGTAAGAAGTAGGTGAGTTATGTCGCGGAGAAGACAAGCTGAAGTGCGTCAACTCGAGCCCGACCACCTTTATGGCGATGTGGTGGTCACTGCGCTCATCAACCGCATGATGCGCGATGGCAAGAAGAACCTGGCAGCCCGAATTTTCAAGGATGCCTGCGAAATCATCCAGGAGAAGAGCGGCCAGGAACCCCTCAAGGTCTTCAAGGCTGCTCTGGACAACGTGCGCCCTCGAGTCGAGGTGCGCAGTCGCCGGGTAGGCGGGGCCAACTATCAAGTACCCGTGGAGGTCTCGCCCCGCCGCCAGCAGACCCTCGCCATTCGCTGGATTGTGACCGCCTTCAACAACCGGGGTGAGCGGGAGGCCCACCAGCGCCTGGCCGCCGAACTTATGGAGGCTGCCGAGGGTAAAGGGGGAGCGGTTAAGAAGAAGGAAGACGTCGAGCGTATGGCCGAAGCCAACCGAGCCTACGCCCACTACCGGTGGTGAGTATGTCCGTCAAGACTGGATTTGACCTTAAGCTGTTCCGCAACATCGGGATTGCCGCGCACATTGACGCCGGCAAGACGACTACCACCGAGCGCATCCTCTACTACACCGGACGCATCCACAAAATTGGTGAGGTGCACGAGGGTGCGGCCACCATGGACTGGATGGAGCAGGAGCGCGAGCGGGGCATCACCATCACCGCCGCCGTCACCACCGCCAACTGGAAACACAGTGGCACCGGGGTTGAGCACCGTATCAACATCATTGACACCCCCGGTCACGTGGACTTCACCATCGAGGTCGAGCGCTCTATGCGGGTGCTGGATGGTGCAGTGGCGGTATTCGATGCTTCACAAGGGGTGGAGCCGCAGTCCGAGACGGTGTGGCGCCAGGCCGACAAATACCGGGTACCCCGGGTGGCTTTCGCCAACAAGATGGACAAGACCGGGGCCGACATCTGGCTGGTGATTAACACCATGAAAGAACGCCTGGGGGCCAAGCCGGTGCTGATGCAACTGCCCATCGGCCGTGAAGACACCTTCCGGGGCATCGTGGATGTACTGCGCCAGAAAGCCTACCTCTACGGCAACGACCTCGGCACCGATATCAAAGAGGTCGAAATCCCCGAGGACATGAAGGCTCAGGCTGCCGAATACTTCGAGAAGCTGGTTGAAGCGGCTGCCGACTACGACGAAAACATCATGATGAAGTTCCTCGAGGGCGAAAAGCCCACCGAAGAGGAGCTTATCCGGGCCATCCGCAAGGGCACCATCGCCATCGAGATTTTCCCGGTCTTCCTGGGCTCGGCCCTGAAGAACAAGGGTGTACAGCTTCTCCTGGACGGCGTGGTGGACTTTCTGCCCTCGCCCCTGGACATCCCCCCCATCAAGGGCAAGACGGAAAGCGGTGAGGAGGTTGAGCGCCCCGCCGACCCGAACGCCCCCCTGGCTGCGCTGGCCTTCAAAATCATGGCCGACCCCTATGTGGGCCGCCTGACCTTTATCCGGGTCTACTCGGGTACCCTCAAATCGGGTTCCTACGTGCAGAACACCACCAAGGGCAAGAAGGAGCGGGTGGCTCGCTTGCTCCAGATGCACGCCAACCACCGCGAGGAAGTGGAGGAGCTGCGGGCAGGGGAGCTGGGCGCGGTGGTGGGTCTCAAAGAAACCATCACCGGCGACTCGCTGGTGGGGGACGGCGACGAGCCGATTATCCTCGAGTCCATCGAGATCCCCGAACCGGTCATTGACCTGGCCATCGAGCCCAAGACCAAGGCCGACCAGGACAAGCTGGGCGTGGCCCTGTCGCGCTTGGGTGAGGAAGACCCCACTTTCCGGGTTTCCACCGACCCCGAAACCGGTCAGACCATCATCTCCGGGATGGGCGAGCTGCACCTGGAGATTATCGTGGACCGCCTCAAGCGGGAGTTCAAGGTAGATGCCAACGTGGGCAAGCCCCAGGTAGCCTACCGCGAGACCATCACCCGCCCGGTGGATGTAGAAGGCAAGTTTGTGCGCCAGTCCGGCGGTCGCGGCCAGTACGGTCACGTCAAGATCAAGGCCGAACCCCTGGGCCGGGGCTCGGGCTTCGAGTTTGTCAACGCCATTGTGGGTGGGGTGGTTCCCCGTGAATACATCCCGGCCGTACAGAAGGGGATTGAAGAAGCCATGCAGTCGGGGCCCCTCACCGGCTTCCCCATCGTGGACCTGAAGGTCACCCTCTACGACGGCAGCTACCACGAGGTGGACTCTTCCGAAATGGCCTTCAAGATTGCGGGCTCCATGGCCATCAAGGAGGCCATCGAGAAGGGTGGTGCGGCCATCCTCGAGCCCATCATGCGGGTCGAGGTAATTACCCCTGAGGATTTCCTGGGCTCGATCATCGGCGACCTCAACAGCCGCCGCGGCCAGATCCAAGGCATGGAAGAGCGCGGCAATGCTCGTCTTGTTCGGGCCTTTGTCCCCTTGGCCGAGATGTTTGGCTACGCCAACGATATGCGTTCCATGAGCCAAGGCCGCGCGCAGTTCTCCATGTTCTTCGACCACTACGAGCAGGTTCCTCAGAACATCGCCCAGAAGCTGGTCAAAGGACAGTAACTACGACAGGCTCGGAGCTTTACACCTAAGTGAACACGAGGAGATTAAGAATATGGCGAAAGGCGTATTTGAGCGCACCAAACCCCACGTCAACGTGGGGACCATCGGACACGTAGACCACGGGAAGACCACCCTGACGGCTGCGATCACCTTTGTAGCG
>CALFDH010000073.1 GCA_937950405.1 uncultured Meiothermus sp. | reverse complement strand
TAGCAACAGCTACGCCCTCGCTGCTTAAGTCAGCGACGTTCTTCAGAAGCCCAGCCGATGGCGTGCTGAACGAACGACCTAAAGTCGGCTAGCTCGAGGTAAGGCTCCGTAGCCAAGAGCGAAATTCACACGGTGCACGGTTTAGGCCCGCTGTTGGTGGCGTCAACCTAAACGACAACCAAGCACCAACTACACACGTAGAAGTCTGCTGGATGAGTCTCTGGACAGGGGTTCGACTCCCCTCGCCTCCACCACCTTTGGGCAAGCCCGCCGGGGGGTCAACCCCTTTCCTGGCGGGCTTGTTTTTCCCGGCACCAGCCGGCCAAGGTCGCTTTGTCGGTTTGTGGTGGATTTGGCCAACTTTTACGGAATCCGGTGGGCTTGCTGGGACAGGCCGGATGTTTGTCCAACGTCTCGGCCTTAATTAGCTGACAATTTCAACTGTGGTCGTGGCTTATAGTACACGTGTTTGGAGAGTAGACCATGAAGCCACACCAAGCCGCGGGTATCAGTTTTTTTGAACGCTATCTAACCCTGTGGGTCATTTTGTGTATGCTTGCCGGAATTCTAATCGGTAAGTTTATGCCTGCCATTCCAAAAGAGCTGGCTCGCTTTGAATACGCCAATGTCTCCATCCCGATTGCGATTTTGATCTGGCTCATGATTTTTCCCATGATGATGAAGGTGGATTTTGCCAGTATCAAAAATGTAGGGAAAAACCCCACCGGTCTTTACATCACCTGGGTCGTCAACTGGCTGATTAAGCCCTTTACCATGTTCGCCATCAGCGCTTTTTTCTTCTATGTGGTATTCAAGGCCCTAATTCCGCCCGAACTGGCCAAAGACTATCTGGCAGGCGCCGTGCTGCTGGGGGCTGCACCCTGCACGGCCATGGTCTTTGTTTGGAGCCATCTGACCCGGGGAAACCCAGCTTATACGGTAGTTCAGGTGGCCACCAACGACCTGATCATCCTGATTGCTTATGCCCCCATCGTGGGACTCCTGCTTGGGGTTGGGGGTATCCGCATTCCCTGGAGCACCTTGCTTTTGTCGGTTGTTTTGTTCGTGGTCATCCCCCTGGCCGGGGGCGTCCTGATCCGTACCCTGGTGATTAAGCACAAAGGCGAGGCCTATTTCAACCGAGAATTCATCCCCAAGTTCAACAATCTGACCATTGGCGGTCTGCTGCTGACCCTAATTCTCATCTTCTCGTTCCAAGGCGATGTGATTCTCGGCAACCCCCTGCACATTGTACTGATTGCGATTCCCCTGATCATCCAGACCTTTCTGATTTTCTATATGGCCTATTTCGCCGCTCAGAAGCTGAACTTGCCCCATGACATTGCCGCGCCGGCAGGCATGATTGGCGCATCTAATTTTTTTGAACTCTCTGTGGCGGTGGCCATCACCTTGTTCGGAGCAACCTCACCGGCGGTGCTGGCGACGATTGTTGGGGTTCTGGTTGAGGTGCCGGTGATGCTGTTCTTGGTTGGAATTGCCAACCGGACGAGGTCCTGGTTTCGGGCCCCATCCATAGCCGAAGCGATGTAATCTGAACCGACGAGGAGGGGAATATGTTCCAACGTTTTATAGTAGCCACGGACCTCTCGCCCGCCTCGTTTACTGTGGTGAGCTGCCTGGCCGATTTGAAAACTTACGGTGCGCAGCACTGTCTGTTACTCCAATGCCTGAGCTACGCAAGCGCCGCTTCTGTAGCGCTTTCCTACCACACCGAGCCGCTGGAGGGCGTGCTCGGTGAGCAGAAAGCCATCCTAGAGAAGCAGGGTTTTACGGTAGAGGCCCGCACGGTGGTTGGTACGCCGGTTCAGGAGATTGTGCGAATCGCCGTCGAGGAAGATTTTTCGCTCATTGTGATGGGGGCCAAAGGTCACTCGCTGATCGCCGGAAAGCTGCTCGGCGGGGTGGCTTTTGGCGTGACCAGCAAGTCCCAAATCCCAGTGCTGGTTCTACCGATTGATAAAAAACCGGGTCAGGACGCCTGTGAACCGATTACACGCTGCTCCTTCAGCGATCATGTGTTATTTGCAACCGATTTTTCCCAGGTTGCCGAGCGGGCATTTCGCTATGTCCAACAGCTGGTGGCGCATGGCGTGCGGCAAGTGACCCTGGTGCACGTTCTGGATCGGCCCGAGCCGCCTAAAGATGGGCTCGGGGATTCAGAGACCTCCGCCCGTCAGCGTCTTGATGGCATGAAGGCCAGGCTCCTCGAGCAAGGCGCTTCCAGCGTACAAGCCGAGGTCTGCCTGGGCGTCCCTTTTCAAGAGATTACCCGCCTGGTCCGCGAGCGTGAGGTACATCTGGTGGTGATGGGCACCCAGGGGCGTAGTTTTGTGGGTGAACTGTGGCTGGGTAGCGTGAGCCATGACGTGGTGCGCCATTCGGTAGCGCCGGTACTGCTGATTCCGGCCCGCCAGGGGTGAGCCCCAATATGCCGCTCGGGGGGGCTTTGTCCCTTGGCCTGCTGGGCAGAGGGTGCCGCTCTATTCGCGAGGGTTTTTGAGCTCCCGATTGGGTTTTGTATCCTGCGCACTCCGGAGTGGAGGCACGCGATTGGCATTGTCGGTCGAGCCGGATGGTTTGAACAAGGCCAGTATCTGCGGGGCCGGTCGCATTTGTCTCACTCCTATCCCCTGATAATGAAATTGTGCTGCTGGGTTTGCGGGCTACTACCATCGCCTTGTTGTTGCTGGCCTTCTGGGGGCCCAGTATTCCCGTGCAGCCCGTCCGGACGGTGGTCTTGCTTGACCAGAGCCCCTCGGCGCGGGAAGCTGTCTGGAAGGTCGCGCCAGAGCTAAACCTGTCCGCAGCGCAGTATGTGGCCTTTGCCAGCGGGGCCCTGCAGGTGCCTACCCCCACGGCCCGCCGCCTCGATCTGGGCGAGGGCACCCAGCTCCGGGAAGCCCTTCGCATGGCCCATGAACTACGCCCCGACCAGATTCTCCTGGTCTCGGATGGGCTGTTTCAGGACCAGGCCCAACCCATCGGGGTTCCCATCTACAGCCTTTACCAGCCCCCCAGTCCCAACCTCTCGCTATCGCTGGTAGCGCCGGCGCTCCCCGGAAAGGGCGAGACCATCGAGGTGCGGGCCGTGCTGGAGTCTACGGCCAGCGTCAAGGCCAAGCTGACCCTGAATGGCCCGGCAGGGCCGTTCGAGCGTGAGCTACAACTGGGGCCCGGGCGCAGCAGCGTGGGGTACCGCTTCCGGCTCGAGGGGCCCGCTACAGTGTCGGCAAGGGTGGAGAGCCCCCTGGGCCCTGAACAAGCCCGCCTCGAGCTGAGCCCCGCCGATACCACCCGGGTGTGGGTGTTGGGTGACACGGCCCTGGCCCGCTACCTTCAGGTCCAGGGGTTTACGGTAGAGGAGCGCAAGGAAATCACCCTGCCCATCCGGGCCGAGGTGGTGGCCCTGGGGGTGGGGGCGCGGGACTTGTCGGCGGCTGAACTCGATGCGCTGCAAAGCTTTTTGAACCAGGGGGGCAGCCTGCTCTGGACGGCCACCTCCAGGGGACTGTTTTTTGGGGGGTGGGAGCGCACCAGCCTGGCCGACAGCCTGCCGGTGGAGCCGGTGGAGGAGCCCGGTGGGGTGGGAATTGTGCTGGTGCTGGATGTCTCGGGCAGTATGCTCGAGGCCGATAAGCTAGGTCTGGCGGTGGTGGGTTCGCTCGAGCTCATCCGCTCGGCCCGACCCCAGGATTACATCGGGGTGGTGGTGTTCTCGGATCGCCCCCGCTGGCTGTTTCGCCCCCGCCCCATGACCGAGCAGGGCCGCAAGGAGGCTGAAAGCCTGCTCCTGTCCACCTCTGCCGGAGGCGGCACCATGATCAGGCGTGCCTACCTGGACGCCCTGGACGCCCTGGAAAGCCTGCCCACCGACTCCAAGCAGGTAATTGCCCTGACCGACGGGCTGGCTTCCGATGTCACCCCGGACCTGCTCGATGCCGCCCGCGATGCCAGCCCCAGAATCAAGACCAGCACCGTGGCGCTGGGAGCCGATGCGGATCGTCAGTTCTTGCGCGAGCTGGCCCAGGCGGGCGGGGGCACCTTCTGGGATGTGCCCAGCCCCCAGGACCTGCCCAGGTTTTTCCTCGAGGAGGCCCAGCGAGCCTTCAAGCGAGACGCCCTCGAGGGCAGCTTTCCGGTCTCGGTGCGCCTCCACCCCATCACCCGCGCCACCAACCCCCCGGCCCTCTCGGTGATCCTGCCGGCCAAACCCAAACCCTGGGCGCAAAACCTGCTCTCTTCCGGCGAAAACACCGTGCTGGCGGTGGGAGAGAGCGGGCGAGGCCGCGTAGCCGCCCTGGCTACCGACCTCTCGCGCGCCTGGCAGGGCTGGCCGGGAACGCCCGCACTGATGGCCGAGCTCATCCGCTGGCTTTCGCAGACTCCTGCCCGGCCCAGGGTACAGGCCATCCGTGAGCCCGACGCACTGCGGGTGCTGCTAGAGGGCCAGTTCGAGCGACCCAGTGTGCGGGCTGGCGGCCTCGAGCAAAGCCTGGCCCCCACCGGGCCCCTGCGCTACGAGGCCCGACTGCCCAAAGAAACGGTGGGTCAGGCAGTGGTCTTCGAGAGCGAGCAGCCCCGACTACGGCTGCAACTGCCCACCTTGCCCGAGTGGCGCCTTGAGGATGGCCAAGAAAACCTGCGCAAGCTGTCGGAGGCCAGTGGGGGCCGCCTTTTGGGTGATGCCACCAAATTGCAAAGCCTTACAGCCCGAAAAGCCCTACCCCTCCAGTGGCCCCTGATTGCGCTGGCCTTGACGTTGTTTTTGGTGGAGCGCTACCTCGAGCGAAGACGAGGCCAACGCATGGGCTGACAAATCGCCGGAGATTTTGCGCCCCGCTCGCGCCTGCGGCCTCGAGCGAAGACGAATTCAGCGCATGGTTCAAGCCTTACCCTAGCTACCCGCTATCCGCACTCATACCCTCCCCTTTAGACTTTCTTGGTAATGGTCAGAATTGGCTTGACTTTGCCTGCGGGGCAGTTAGTGTTGAAGAGATGCGCCATTACGCTTTGCTGGCCGTGGTTCTATTGGCAGGGTGCGCCTCGCAGAATGCCTGGATGCCTGCGCCGCCCAACTCCATCCCTGCTGAAGTGGTGATGGAGGGCCTCGAGGGCAGCCTCACCCTTCGGGTTGGCTCCAATGTGGCCTGGCAGATAGACTCCTACAGCAGTTGGCTCACCGTCAGCCCGCGAAGCGGAGTGGGGCCCAGAGTGGTGAAACTCGAGGCCAACTTCAGCGGTGAAATCCAGAGCCAGGCGGAATACAGCGGCAGCCTCAGTATTTCCGGGGACGTAGAAACCACTGTGGCGGTACGCTTGCCGCTGGTGCGGGTGGTGGGCGCGGTGGCGGACGCAAGTCTGGCAAGCACTGCGAGCCTCACCCAGATAGACGCACATGCCTTGCGTTCCGACCCGCCCAGCAAAGCCAGTACGAAGCCCGTCGAAATCCTGGTTAAGTACCGCCGCGACCTGCGGAGTGTGGCCCTGCCGCAGGGCAGCCGGGTGCTGTCGCACGACCAGATCAGCCGCCTGACCAAGCTAAAATCCACCAACCCCCAGGCGTTGCTCCAGCGCCTGCGCCTTGACCCCAGCGTAGAGTGGGCCGAGATCAACGGCACTGTCAGCGCTCAGGGCGAACCCACCGATCAGTTCTACCCCCAGCAGTGGTACCTGCGAAGCACCGGCGCCCGTTTCACCTACCTGCAAAGCTACACCAACCCGGTTACTGTTGCGGTGGTGGACACCGGGGTACGCTACGACCACCCTGACCTGGCCGGGCGGCTCTGGCTACCGGGCGAGGGGGCCTACGACTTTGTGGGCGACGCCGCCCCTCCCACAGACCCCAACCAGCCCTACGACCCCTGCGCCGACCCGGCTCCCGGCAACCCCGGCGACACCGACCCTTCCGATCCCTGCGATCTGCTTTCGCGCAGTGGCGGTAGCCACGGAACCCATGTGACCGGCATTATCGCGGCGGGCGCCGGCCCCTTTACACCCGCCTGCCCCACCTGCACGGACTCGGGCATTGCCGGTATGGCTTACAATGCCCCCCTCAAGGTACTGCCCTTGCGGGTGCTGGACTCGCTTGGCAACGGCACCTTCGAGGACGTGGCGCTGGCCGTTCGCTACGCCGCCGGCATCCCGGTGCAGAACGGCAACCAGACTCTGCAAAACCCCCAGCCCGCCCAGGTCATCAATCTCTCGTTGGGTTCTCTGGCCTATTCCAACGTAATGTGTGAGGCGGTTTCGGATGCGGTGGCGCGGGGGGTGCTGGTGGTGGCT
This sequence comes from uncultured Meiothermus sp., assembly GCA_937950405.1. GTDB lineage: Bacteria > Deinococcota > Deinococci > Deinococcales > Thermaceae > Meiothermus. The sequence goes on along the minus strand of CALFDH010000073.1, from coordinate 12,558 downwards.
GCCGCAGGCAACTTTCAAAGCCGCAGCCCCGGCGCCTTGGTTTACCCGGCAGCCTGCCCCGGGGCCATTTCGGTAGGGGCTACCGACCAGAGCAACCAGGTGGCCTTTTACAGCCAGCAAAATAGTGAGGTGGACATCGCCGCCCCTGGGGGCAACACCGCCCAGACCGGCGGTGGAATTCTCTCGACTACCTGGAACTACACCACCAACCTCCCCAACTACACCTTTTATATGGGCACTTCCCAGGCTACCCCCCAGGTAGCAGCAGCGCTGGCCATGGTCTTATCCGCGGGCAGGGCTGCCGATGCAGCCCAGGCCTGGGCTTTGATTCGAGACAATCTCACCGATTTGGGTGATCCGGGCCGGGACGATTCCTATGGCTATGGCCTGCTCAACCTGCCGGGTGCCTTTGCCTGGACACTACCCAGGGGCGATTTCCTGATGAGCTTCAGTGGTCCCAGCCCCAGGCAGGCGCCGGCAGTGAACGGGCTTTTTGAGACCTACCTGGTACCGGGTCGCTACACCATCACGGCCTGCCGCGACGACTCGGGTAACAAACTTTGTGACCGTGGGGAGCCCAAAGTGGAGCGCACGGTACAGGTGAGTGGCAGAACTACCCTTGACTTGGGCACCATGTTGGTTGGGCCATGAAATTTGTAGGGCTTGGTAGGAGTTCCGGTCAAGGGCAACGTTAGCTGTATTTCCGGGCCGGTGTTCAGTTAACCCCGCCGGGCAATTTTTCCGGCTTGTCACTCACCGCCGAAATACTCCGGCAACTGGTCGCGGGTAATCAGCACATCGCGGGGTTTGCTGCCCTGGTGGGGCCCTACAATGCCCATGGCCTCGAGGGCATCTACCAGCTTGCCGGCCCGGGCGTGGCCCACCGAGAGGCGGCGCTGGAGCCTGCTGACCGAGGCGTAGCCCTCCTCAATCACAATTTCAGCGGCTTTCTTGAGCAAGGGGTCGCCAAAGTCAATATCGCTTCCGTCGCCCGAAGGCCCGCCCCCCAGGTTGAGGGGGCCTTCAAAATCGGGGCCGTACTGCTCGACGAAGCTGTCCTCGAAGCTCTGTTCGCGCAGGAAGCCGGCAATGCGGTGCACCTCGGTTTCGGAGAGGAAGGGGCCTTGCAGGCGCACCGGCTTGGGCAGACCGGGCTGGTGGAAGAGCATGTCGCCCTGACCCACCAGGCGCTCGGCCCCGTAGGTGTCCAGGATGGTGCGTGAGTCGAAGCCCGACGAGACCGCAAAGGCCATGCGGGCCGGGATGTTGACCTTAATCAAGCTGGTCAGGATGTCCACCGAGGGGCGCTGGGTGGCCAGAATCAGGTGCATCCCGGTGGCGCGGGCCATCTGTGCCAGCCGCAGAATGGCCTGCTCGACTTCCTTGGGAGCAGTGATCATCAGGTCGGCCAGCTCGTCAATCACGATCACCAGGTAGGGCAGCGTAGGATCGCCGGCGGCGCGCATCTTCTGGTTGAACTGCTCGAGGTTCCGCGCTCCCACCTGGCTCATCATCTTGTAGCGCCGCTCCATGTGGGCCACCGCGCCCAGCAGCACCCCGGCGGCATCGGCGGGGTTGGTGACCACCGGGCGCACCAGGTGCGGGATGCCCTCGTAGGGGGTGAGCTCGACCATTTTGGGGTCAATCATCAGGAAGCGTAGCTCGGTGGGGAGGTATTTGAACAGCAAGCTGGTAATCAGGGTGTTCACCGCCACCGACTTACCCGAGCCGGTAGAACCGGCAATCAGCAGGTGAGGCATACGCGCCAGGTCTTTGACCCAGATCTCGCCATCTATGCTCTTGCCCAGCACCATGGGCAGAGTGTCTTTGCTGCGGGCGAAGGCGGTGGACTGGATGGCCTCGCTGTAGCGCACCAGTTCGCGCTCGGCGTTGGGCACCTCGAGGCCAATCACGCTCTTGCCGGGAATGGGCGCCTCGATGCGCACCGAGCCAGCTGCCAGGGCCAGGGCCAGGTCGTTGTGGAGGTTCTGCACCCGGCTGATTTTTTCGCCGGGGGCGGGCTCGAGCTCAAAGCGGGTAACGGTGGGCCCGCGTGACCAGCTCACCACCCGGGCCTCTACCCCGTGGTGTTGCAGGGTGTTGTTGATCTGCTCGACCTGCCGCTGGGTGATGATCTCCAGGGCCTTGGGGTCGTAGCGCGGCGCTTCGGGCTTGTCGAGCAAATCGAAGCTGGGGAGCGCCAGGGCAGTTGAGGGTCTGGCTGCGGAGGCAGTCTGGGGTGCGCTGCTCTTAGCGGGCTTGCCGGTTTTAGGCTTCTCGGGGGGTGAAGCCGTTTTGTGGGCAGCCCCCACCTTATCCGGTTCGGGAAACACGAAATCGAAGTCGAGCAGTGGTTCGGTGGGGGGTTTGGCCGTTGCCACGGCAAAAGCAGGGGGCTCGGCCTGCAGGCCCTTCTCGAGCAAAGCCCGCAGCCCCGCCGGGTGGGCTTCCGCCGGGGCCGACTCCACCCACTCGGCCCAGCGCAGCCAGCCGTCCACCCGCTCCTCCAAGCCCAGGGTCAGCTCTTCCGACTCACGCCAGCTCGCCAGGCGCTGATGGTGCTCGTCCAGGGCGGCCAGCAAGGCCCGGGCGGTGGTGGGGTTATTCAGATTTTTAGCGGCAGCCTCGGCCTGGCGCGTGAGGGTCTGGGTTTTGGTCAGCAGGGTACCGATTTCCAGCACCAGCGCAGTGCGGCGCTCCTCGAGGGCCTGGGCCAGACCATCGCCTTTCAGAGGAGCTGCCAGCGCTGCGGCCAGTCGCTCGAGGCGCACCGGCAGAGGCCGGGGCTCGGCAGCCAGCTTTCCGGCGAGCTCCTTGGCCCGTTCGGCTCGGAAATCGTCCAGCAGACGGGCAAATCCGATAATGGCCTCGCCATCCCGGGGGTTGCGCCGGAAGGCTCTGAGGTCGTCTTGCAGGGTGTGCAGGGCCTTGTGCTCGGGGTAGCGCTCAGCCAGCGCCTGGGCTTCGTGCAGGAGTCGGGTGGCGGTTTGGGAAAGGCGATAGGCCCGGTGCAGACGCTGCGCGGCCAGCACCACCCGCCGGATGCCTTTGCCCAGCAGGAAACCGGGTCGCTGGCGCAGGGCCAGATCGGCCACAAAGCTAAGGGCCAGCAGGGGAATCAGCAGGCCGAAATTGCCGAGTTGGCTGGTCAACAGGGAATGGAGGGATTCGCCCAGGGCGCCGCCCAGCGGTTTGGAGGCATGAGCAACCAGGGGTAGGCTCACCAGACCCCCCACCGCAATGAGGGCAGTTGCCCTGAGAAAACCCCCCAAAGGGCGGTCCAGCAGCAGCCAAACCCCCAAAAGCGCTAACGTGGGTGGCACCAGCCAGGCCAGATACCCCAGGTTGCCCCAGAAAAAACCCTGCACTGTGCTGCCCAGTTGCCCGGCCAGGTTGGAGCCAAAATAGATAGCGGCGGCCAGCAATACCGAGAGCCCCATCACGAGCAGGGAGAAAGCCTCGAGGTCGCGCTTTCGCTCGGTGGCGGAGGCCTTGACTGTTTTATCGCCTTTAGATTTGCCCTTGGCCATCGTTTATGAGTCTAACATATCGGCAATTAATCTTGACCCTGACAATAAACCGGCCAGTAGAGGCCTATGGTCTATAGTCCATAGTCGATGGTTGATGGTCTTTAGTCTACAGGTGATAGCCAGAGCTGATAGACCGGGGCAGTCATAGGGCGCTGGCTTCAATCAAACAACAAATAAAAAGCGTGGGTCACTTGCTGCCCACGCCTGTTGGTGTTGATTCTTAACTATTTGGGGAGCGCCCGAATCACAGCGTCGGTAATCTCGAGTTCGTCGGCGGCGTAGACCACCAGACCGCTGGTAGCGGCCACTTTCTTGTCCAGCACAACGGCGAAGCCTTGCTGCTGGGCCACCCGTGCAATCACCTGGTCAATCTCCTCGGTGATGGGCTTCAGGACTGCATTACTGCGCTCGGTCCACTTGCGCCCTGCTTCTTGCAGGCTTTGGGCCAGTACCCGGTAGTCCTGCTGCTCCTTGGCGGTGGCATTTCCGGCCCGCAGCTTGGCTTCCAGGGGTTGAAGCTGGTCGCGGAGGGGCTTGAGTTCGCGCTCGGCCTGGGTGCGCACATCCTGTACCTTTTTGAAATCCTTGTGGGCCTGCACCACTTTTTCGGCATCCACGTAACCGATGCGGGTAGGGGTGGGACGGTTCTGTGCGATGAGCGAACCACCCAGTAGAAAACCTGCCAGCATCACCACAAACAACCAGTTTCTGTTCATCCTTTCACTCCATTACTTGGGCAAAGCCCGCACCACGGCCTGGGTAATGTCCAGCTCCTGCGCGGCATATACTACCAGACCGCTGCTGGCAGCCACTTCCTGGTCGAGCACTATAGCAAAACCCTGCTCCTGGGCTACTTTGCTCACGATCTTATCAATATCCTCTGTGATAGGACGCAGAGCAGCATTCTGCTGGTCGTTCCACTTTTTGACCGAGTCTTGCAGGTTTTGGCTTAGGGTTCGGTAGCTTTGTTGCTCCTGGGCCGTAGCATTGCCCGCGCGGATTTTGGCGTCCAGGGGTTGAAGCTGTTCACGGAGCGGCTTGAGTTCAGCTTCAGCCTTCGTTTGGATCTCCTTGACCCTGGCAAACTGTGGATGGGCTTCTACCACAGCCCTCGCATTGAGATAGCCGATTTTGGTCGCTGTGGGTTGGTTTTGTGCCACCAGCAGGCTGCTCAGCAGCAGGCCAGCCAGTATGGGCACAAATAGCGAAAATCGCTTCATACGCGCCACACTGTAAGGGCCCCCCCTTAGCATAGGGTGAGAGACAGGCCACTGGCGATTTAGGCCAGGCTCGGCTATGGTATCGCCTGTGAGGTCGCCGACCTCATAACCAGAGGTGTGTGTCATGAAACGTTTACCTGTCTTGATCGTTTTGCTGTTGCTGGCGTTTGCCTCGTCCGGTTTTGCTCAACGGGCCTTTCAACTCCGCGTCTCGGTGCCTGCGCCCAGCCTGGGGTTTGGCCTCGAGGCCAACCTGCAACGCGACCTGGTAGCCCTCATCTACGGCGATGTGCGCTTTAGCGGCCCCAGCTTCCTGATCGGAGGCGAGGTGCTCTTCAAGCCCGATCTGGGTCAGTTCGACCGCGACCTGCGCGGCATCAAGCCTTACTTTGGCGGGGGATTGGGCCTGGGCTTGCCCAACGCCAACTTTGCCCTGACCCTGGATGCCGGGATCGAGTTTGCCCTCGACCGCGATACCGGCCTGTTCATCGGCGGCCAGAGCATCTTTCCCTTCAACAGTTCCCCTTCGGCCCGGTTGCTATTTGGAGCAACGTTTCGTTAGCGCCCCGCTAGGCGTCGTGTAAGGGTTTGTGGCCTCCTGCCTGTGCGGGGGGCTTTCGTTCGAAATTTAGCTCTCTTTGAGCAGGCCCCAACTCGTCACTGCGGGATACGAGCCCAACACTTTGACAAACGAAGCCCGGCGCAACAGGGTCAGCAAAGCCTGGGACGGGCCGGGGTCTTCGGCGTGGCCCTCGAAATCGGCGTAGAAGATGGGGGAGAAGGGTCGGTCGGGGTCGCGGCGGGGACGGGACTCGAGCTTGGTCAGGTTAATGCCCTGGTCGGCGAAGGCCTGTAAGGCCGCGAGCAGTTCGCCGGGCCGGTGGCGGGTGGTAAAAACCACCGAGGTTTTGTAGGGGCCTTCCCGGCGCGGCAAATCCTCCCGCGAAAGCACAAAGAAGCGGGTGTAGTTGCCACTGAAGTCCTGGATAGCCTCGGCCACAATGCAGAGGCCATAGCGCTCGGCGGCGCGGCGGCTGGCAATGGCGGCCAGGCCGGGTTGGGGGTGTTCGGCCAGCTCACGGGCGGCGCCGGCGGTGTCGTAGACCGGCTCGGCCTCGAGTTTGTAGCGGGCAATAAAGCCATCGCATTGGGCCAGGCCCTGCGGGTGGCTCTTGACCTTGCGGATGTCCTCGAGGCGGGTTCCGGGCGGGGCCAGCAAGCAGTGCTCGACCTTCAGCACGATCTCACCCACCACGTGCAGGTCGGTTTCCAGGAGGAGGTCGTAGGTCTGATTGATAATTCCGGCGGTGGTGTTTTCCACCGGAACCACGCCCATATCCACCTCGTGGTTGGTCACCGCAGAAAACACCTGATGAAAGGTGGGAAGCCCAATGGTTTGTGCACCTGGAAAGGCTTTGAGCGAGGCTTCTTCGCTATAGGCTCCCTCGGTTCCCTGAAAGGCAATTCGCATCACGCAGCCCAGTATAAGTTTTCCCGGTTTTACCAGATAGCCCAGCATCCTTTCGGGCAGTCCATCCCGGATACGGCATAATGGTACAGCGTGTTGAGATTAGAGCCCATTACCAAGGCGGCTATTTGGAATCAACTGGTTTCATCCCTGCCTATTAGCAGTGCCTTGCAGTCCTGGGGCTGGGGTGAGGTCAAAAAGCTCTCTGGTTGGCAGCCGGAGCGGGTCGCAATCTACGACGGCGACGAGCTGATTGCGGCTGCACAACTATTCCGCCGCAGTTTTGTGGGGCCTGTCTCCATGCTGTACGCTTCCCGGGGCCCCGCACTGCGCGACATTCGGGATTTGCCCAGGGTAGTACAGGCGCTCAAACAGCGGGCCGGAGGTGCGGTCTATCTGAAACTCGAGCCCGAGACTGGTCAGCCCGCCGTGCAACCCGCCCCGGAATTCTCCCAGATGCGCATAGAAGAGACCATCCAGCCCGAATACACCATCTGGCTCGACCTGACCCTGGGACGCGACGCTCTGCTGGCCAAGATGGATAACATGCACCGCCGGAATACCCGGCTCGCCGAAAAGCGCGTTGTGACCACCATCGAAGGCATGGAAGCCTTTGAAGAGTTCTGGCAGCTCTTCGAGGAAACCAACCGGCGGGCCCGGCTTTTACAGCACGCCAAAGCCTATTACCAAACCGTTCTCAATGAGATGAATCAACCCCTGGGCCGGGCTTTCATTTCCATCTCGCGCCTGGAGGGTAAGGCGCTGGCCGCAGGTCTGTTTGTGGCTTTCGCGGGCAAGGTGGACTACCTGTATGGAGGCAGCAGCCGCGAGAACTCCAATGCCAAAGCCCCCAATGGCATGCACTGGGGCGCCATCAACTGGGGTATCGAGAATGGCTACCGCATCTACGACCTGTGGGGTGTGCCCCGTCAGAGCGAGGGCAGCCATGCCGCAGGCATAGACGCATTCAAGGAAGGCTTTGGCGGCAACCGGGTGCGCTTTCCGGCTTACGATGTCAGCCTCTCACCGCTTTACGGCGCAATCAAAAAAGCTCTGCGGCTTCGCAAGAACTGGGTCAACTACCGCACCCGGGGTACTACACGCGATGTGCTATGAGCAGCGCTGTGTTAAGTTGCGCCTGCATAACGTCTCGAGATGCATCCAGGCTGCGCTAGAAAAATCATGCTCCGGGCGCAATACCCAAAATGATTTTAGATCGTCCCGGTAGCCAAAACATAGGCGAAAGTACTCATAGGGTGTGTCCCAAAAACAACCAAATGAACCCAAACGGTAAATCCCCTCTTGGGTGCTGACACCAACGAGTTCCGCGCCTTCTAGAGAACAGTTTGCGCCTTAGGAGGCTTCCTGATGTCAACTCAACCCAATCCACATGGTTTTACCCAAGCCCACCATGGGTAATCGGTGAGGGCTGGAAAGTCAGTTTCGCTAAGTGTTCTGCATCAAGAGGGGTTGCACAACGAGTGTGGGTTGGTATTGACCTTGGTTGAAACAGGGGACGCACCCGTACTCATACCAACTCTGCGCGTGAGCGGCGCTAAACGCGCCCTCACCTGCCGCGCCAGGGGGCGCGTTCGAGGGACTTGCATATTGCTTTTGGGTCACTTCTGGGCAGATTTGGTATTAGAAAACCGCGAAAAAAACCTTGTTTCTCGGGGGAAAACGCTATTCTGGGTTAAGATGAAGCAAAGCAGCTGCTCATCTGACGTTCAATCTGTGCCAACGGTCTTTAGCCCTCTGTTCACGCTTCTTAGCGACCTTGCTTCTACCCTCTAGCCGTGGTTCGACCTGCGCTCATCGCTCTAGTTGTAATAGGGGTACTCTCGCTTTTTCTGATGAGCCGCCCTGTTCCAACACCTGCTACCCCCAACCGAGGGGTGAAACTCGAGAACGTCCGCCTGACCCTTTACCCTGAGCAGGATCCCAAGGCCCGCTGGGAGTTTGCCGCCGGTCAGGTCGAGCAAGACCCCGGCACCCGCGAGGCGAGGGTAACTGGTTTGCAGTCCGGGCAGCGTTTTGTGGAGAACCGCCTGGATATGCGGCTCTCTGCCCCAGCAGTGACCATTGACCGAGCCGACAACCTGCGGCTGCCCTATGCCAGGGTGGAGATTCTGAAGGGGTGCTACACCGTCAATCTGGGTAAACCTGGCGAGATGCCGGTCACGATAGACCAGCGCGAGGGTTTTCGTGCGCCCAGCGTATTCATCACCGCGCCCAGTCTGGAGGTGCAGGGTAAGGACTTCAAAAGCGATTTTGGTATCGAAAACCCCAGTTGGCGCGACCCTATCGAAAAGTTCATCTCCGGCGGGGAGCAGCCTCCCTGTCCTATCGAAGGTGGTAGTTCATGAAACGTATTGGATGGTTTCTTTTTCTCTTGATGCTAATAGTGCTGGCCCAGGGCAAAGAGCAGCGCATCATCACCATCGAGGCGCCTGGTGGCCAGCGTTCGGGCAACCTGCGCAACGGTCCCTGGGTTTATGAGGCTGGCAAGCCGGGCGGGGTGATTGGGAAAGTCAAAGACCTGGAAATCAACGCTACTCGCGCTACCTTAGAGGCTCCCCAGGGCAAAACCATGCAGGAGGCCGAAGGGGAGCGGGTGGCCTCCTTCGATGGCAACGTGGTGGTGAAGCGCGACCGCATGACCGCGAGCGGCCCCCGGCTGGTCTACCGCGAGTCCAATGGACGCGGCACCCTGGACGGCAACGCCCGGATGCGCCAGGAACCCCGCGACAAAAACAGCGACCCGGTAGAAGTGAGCGCTCCTCGCATGACCTTCGAGGTGGACACCAACATCTCCACCAGCGAAGGGGGCGTGACCCTCAAGAATGGCCGCCAGGAAGGGCGCTCGGACGGGGTTTATTACGAAGAGGATCGGGGTCTGGCGGTCTTTACCGATGCCCGGGAAGTGGTGCTGGTTCGCAAGCGCGAGGGCAAGGGTGATCTGGTCATTCGCGCCAGGGAAATTCGCAGCCTGACCGATGAGAAGCGCCTGCTGGCTACCGGCGGCGTCACCCTGGTGGATGGCGACATTACCACCACCGGGGCCAGCCTGGTTTACAACGACAACACCGGCGAGGCCACCATTGTGGCGGGTCGGGTCGGCAACCAGAATGTGCCGGCCCGCAGCGTCAATGCCAAGGAACGGGCCACCCTTTCGGGTAACTCGCTCTTGCACAACGTCAACCGCTCCCAGGTGCGGGTGTTGGCCCAGGCACCCAGGCTTCCGGTGAACGACTTCCGCAAGCTGAGCGAGCAATAATAAGAGCCATGCGCTGGTTTTGGCTGGTCTTGGGGGTGTTGCTGGTGGCCCTGGCCCAGCAAGATCCCGAGCCCTCCTTTCAGACCACGGCTGAAATTGAGCGGCGCGGCAAGAAGATTGTAGTGGTCAAGACCGGGCCGGATAACCCCCCGGCCATCATCGAGCTGCGCGACCTGTACGGGGGGGTCATTACCGAGTTGGATCCCGAAAAGAAAACCCTTCGCCTGGGGGAGCAGGTGTTCACTACGGACAACCTGACCCGTTTCTGGCAGGAAGGCAAAGCCGCGCAGTTTACCGACCTGAAGGTGGGGCAGCAGGTGCGCCTCGAGGCCGCCGAGCAAAACGATGGCAACCTGAAAGCCTTCGATGTTCAGATAGGGGGCAGGCGTGAGGGTCCTTCCCTGACCCGCTCGCTCTTTGCCGACCCACCCCCTTACCGGGTACAGATTACGTTCGGCGAGGATGCCCGGGCCTTTGGTGCCATTGCTCGGGTTGAGCAGGTTCGGGAGGTCAACGACTATGTATTCATGACCGGCGGTACCGCCAGATACATCGAAGAGGAGGATCGCCTCGAGCTCGACCTCAAACCCGCGCCCAAGTCGGTAGAAGTTCAACAGGGCAGGAGCAAGGCCTGGGGCAGCCGCCTCGACTACGACAACGAGAGCGGCGATGCACGGGTGGCAGGGCCCATCGAACTCGAGCGCTCCGGCGACAAGCCCCTTCAGGGCAACGCACAGCGCATGATTTACAACGTAGACGACGAAATCCTTCGTTTATTTGGCGGGGTCAAGCTGGTGCAGGACGGGCGCACCTCCACCGCCGAAAGTGCGGTGGTGCGCGAGAAAGACCGGGTGGCTTATCTGTACGGTTCAAAAGAGAAGCCGGTAAGAAGCCAGAACAAAGACGGATTTGTAGAGGGAACCAGGGTGCTCTACAATCTCGACACCAGCGATGTGGTGGTGCTGGAAGGCGTCAAAGGTGAGTTTCAAGACCCTTGAGGGTTGCGATGCGGGCTTATCGCGCCCATCACAGACGTTGCCGCCCGGATGGGCGGCAACTGTTCTGTCTGGAACAGCGAATCCTAAATTCTGGGTAAGCTCACTTTATGTGAAGAGCGCTCTATTTGCTTCTGGCCTGATTCAGGTCGCTTCAGGCGCTCGATGCCATGGGCTTGCAGCCCGTAACCTGTGACAGTGCCTTAGCAAAGCTTCCAGATAGCTTTCGGTGCGGCATTGTATTCAGAACCATCCTTCTGCCCAAACTGCACTACACTGGGAGTGTGCGAAACCTGGTGCAAGTTCTGGTGGCGATAGGCTTCATTGCAGCGCTGGCCTTTTTCTTTCTGTTTTACCCCACCCAGACTGTGGAAGTCCTGGTCTGGACTTCGGGCGAGAAGCAGAATGTGCTTAAACCAGCCCTCGAGGAGTTCAACAAACAGGGTAAAACTGTCTTGGTTGGGTCCCGGCGCTACACCGTGCAGGCCAAAAGCGTCACGGTCAACTCAGGTGAGATGTATACCCATCTGGTGCGCAAACTCAACCAGGGGGTGGCCTTCCCAGAGCGCACCGGTGGCGACCCCACGGTGGTCTCACCCTCGACCTCGGACTGGCTGGCCCAGGTAAACCTCGACACCCGCCGCCAGGTGTTCGACTTTGCTGCGATGGCCCCCATCGTGCGTACGCCGGTGGTGATTTTCACCTTTCGCGAGATGGCCGAGTGCCTGGGCTGGCCATCAAAACCCATTGGCTGGTCGGACATCATTGCCCTGAAAGAAAGTCCCCAGGGCTGGGCTGCTTGCCCAACTGCCAAAGCCGAGTGGGGTCGCAAACCCAGGGTGGCCTTTACCGACCCGGCAGTGAGCTCTACTGCTCGTTCGACCTTGCAGCTTTTGTACCAGGCAGCCGCCGGCCGCTCGGGTTCAAACCTGACTGTGGAGGATGTGCGGGCGGCCAAAACACAGAACTATGTGCGGCGCTTCCAGGCCACGGTAGACCACTACTACCCCGAAACCCTCAAGCTCCAGACCAAAATTTTCCAGGGGCCGCGTTTTGTACATTTTGCACCCCTGGAGGAGTACAACCTGCCCTGGCTTTACCAGGGGAGGGTCAACGCCGAAAGTGTGCCGGGCGGCCAGGTTGTACAGCGGCCCATCACCGAGGCTGGCTACGAAGTGGTGGCGCTTTACCCCAAAGAGGGTACGGTCTGGCACGACAACCCCTTCGCCATCCCCAACGCCGAATGGGTCACGCCGCAACAGCGGGCTGCAGCCTTGGTGGTCAAGGAGTATCTCCTCAGCGAGCCGGTGCAGAGGCAGTTTATGTCTTGGGGCTTCCGCCCAGGCACCAACCTGCCTTTTGCCGATCTGCTGGGCTCTGCCCTGGGTATTAACCCCAACGAGCCCAAAAAGTTGTTGGGAAGGTTGAATCCTGAAGTGGCAAGGGCCATTCAGAATAGCTGGGAGGACGTTAAGAAGCCGGGTGTGGCCGTCCTGGTGCTGGATACGTCAGGCTCGATGTCCGGTGAACGCATTCAACAGGCCAAGGAAGGGGCCAAACGCTTTTTAGATCGAGCGGCGCCGGGCACCCACGTAGGGCTGGTTACCTTTGCAAGTAGTGTGCAGGTGCGGGTTCCTATTGGCCCTCTGAGCAAGACCCGGTTTGCCATTGTGGAGGCTATAGATTCCCTCACAGCCAAGGGCAACACTGCCATGTACGAGGCCATCAAGCGGGGCCTGGAACTTGCCGACAGCTACGAAGGGGTCTCGAGGGAGGCCATCCGGGGGGTGGTACTGCTTTCCGATGGCATTGCTAACGCCGGTTCGGTGGGCATTTCCGGCCTGCTCAAGCTAACCGACCGGCAGGAGCGGGAGGTGCGGCTGGAGTTCCCCGACAGTGCCCAACTGCGAAACATTGTAGCGTCGGGCCTGGCCTTTACTCCTCAGAACACTGTGCACGTTTTTAGCGTGGGAATTGGGGAGGCGGACTGGGAAGCTTTGCGCCTGGTCGCTGAAGGTACGGGAGGGGTGGTGGTTCGCAGCGACGAAAATGGTCTGGGGCCGGTGCT
>CALFDH010000072.1 GCA_937950405.1 uncultured Meiothermus sp. | reverse complement strand
GCTCGACGGAGACAACGCCTCCAACCTGCAAGGCTGGCACTGGGCAGGGGGGCTGGGTGTGGATGCGGCGCCCTACTTTCGGGTTTTCAACCTGATCACCCAGGCCGAGACCCACGACCCCGGTGGGGTATGGCTCAAGCGATGGGTGCCCGAGTCGGGGGGACGGGCTTTGCCTTACAGGCGAGCGATGCTTGATCTAGAGCAGGCCCGGCGGCGCTATTTGGCGGCTGCGGAGAAAATAGCCAAAAAGCCAAGCTCTCAGGCCGCGCCTCTCGCACGCTAAGGCACGCAGTAGATAGGAAGATTCCGACCCACCAGCTCGTGGTCTAGTATGCATATCAAAGGCTTCAAGTTGCATCTCCCGGTCAAGGTGTGTCCGGTGTGCGGTCGGCCTTTTCAGTGGCGTAAGAAATGGGCCCAGAACTGGCCGGATGTGAAATACTGCTCGGAACGCTGCCGAGGCCAGACCAGAGGGAGGAAGGGATGAGCGAGCTGGCAGGGGAACGCATAGCCCAGCAACTGCTACTCTGGGCGCTGTTGAGCTTGGGGGGGGTGCTAACGGGCCTGTGGCGCACGCAACACCCCTTTTGGCGGCCTTTTTGGTTCATGACCGGGGTTTGGGCCTTGGTCAATGCGGCCATCGCCTACGCGGGTTGGTTGGGAGCTGAGCCTGAGCTGAACCGGCTGCGAGAGCTCCTTTGGATTAACGTTGGCTTAGACTTGCTTTATGCGGTGGTTGGCCTGGTTTTGTGGAGAAGCCGAAAGCCAATGCTAAGCGGCTTCGGACTCGCTATCCTGATTCAGGGCTCATTCCTTTTTTACTTCGATCTGGTGCATGCCCTCCAAATCTGAACGTAACTTGCACAAATATTCTACTAACACTATACGCCTATTCTAAGTATTAGGTCACGAGTAAGGCACTGTAGGGCGCAAGGCCGAGAAAAAGCGGCACTGGCGCACACCAGGGCTTGCCTCGAGCCTAAACAGGAGGTAGGAGATGAAACTCAAGGCTTTATTTGTTGTAGGTACCTTGGCCCTGGCCGCCCTCGGCCTGACCCTGACCAGCGCCCAGAGCGCAACTCAGAACCAGACCATTGCGCAGATTGTGGCCAGCAACCCCAACTTCAGCACCCTGCTGACCGCGGTGAAAGCGGCTGGGCTGGTAGATACCCTCTCGGGCATGGGCCCCTTTACGGTGTTTGCCCCGACCAATGAAGCTTTTGCCAAGATTCCCAAGGCCGACTTGGACAAGCTCCTAGCCGATAAAGAAGCCCTGACCAAGGTTCTAACCTACCACGTGGTGGCTGGACGGATTCCCTCGAGCCAGGTGGTCAACCTCAAGGAGGCCAAGACCGTTCAAGGCCAGAGCGTAACCATCATGGTCAAGGATGGCAAGGTCATGCTCAACGGCAACTCGACTGTCACCGCGGTGGATGTGATGGCCAGCAACGGTGTGATTCACGTGATTGACACCGTGCTGTTGCCGAAGTAGGGCGCTTATCACATATTTTGAGCTATCCGACTCCAAGAAAGCTTTGTCCTGGACATAAACGTGGCCGCCTGAATAGGCGGCCACGTCTGGAAAGAGCGCGATAACCAGCATGCATCGGACGTCCTCATCAGGTACGGGGGCGCCTTTCAAGTTTTGTGGGCTAGGGCTTCTGGCAGGTATAAACAGTTCTGTTGGCAACCCGGGGTCGCCGGGTGAGGGGTTGCGACGGTGTTCTTGAAAATGATAAGAGCCTGCAAAAACCAAAGAATCGATCCAAATCGTATGTTAAGATGGGCCGACCATGAGCCTCGAGGCTTTTTCCGATGAAGCGCTTTTGGCCCTGGTAGCTCGGGGGGAGGAGGCTGCTTTACAACAGCTCTTTCGCCGTTATGCAGGGGCTTTTTTAGCTCTGGCCCGGCGCATGGGGTTGGATTCGGCCACCCAGGAGGACGTGGTGCAGGAGGCTTTCAGCAAAATTTGGAAAAATGCCCGGGAGTTCGACCCCCGACGAGCTTCGGCCCGGGCGTGGTTGTTGGCGGTTGCTCACCACACCACTGTGGATCAGATACGCCGACTGGAGGCGCGCCCCAAGCCGCTCGAGCCCGAAGATGAAGAATCTGCCGAGGCCTTTGACCTGCCTGGGGTAGGTTTAGATGAGGAGGGTCTGCTCAACCGTATCCGATTACGAAAAGCGATGAGCCACCTAAGCCACGAAGAGCGGGAGGTTGTTGAGGTGCTTTTTTACCAGGGCTATGCCCACCAGGAAGCTGCACACAAGCTGGGCATTCCACTGGGTACGCTCAAAACCCGGGCCCGTCGAGCGCTTTCCCGCTTGAAGGAGGAGCTGCATGAAGCCTGAAGAGGCCCGTGAGCTTCTGCCGCTCTATGTCCTTGGCGCGCTGGAGGTGGAGGAACGGGCGCAGCTCGAGGAGGCTCTAAAACGCTATCCAGAGCTGTGGGCTGAGGCTCGGGCTCTCCAGGAAACCGCTGCCGACCTAGCCCAGCTTAGCCCGCCTGCGCCGGTGCCCCCTGGTTTGGAAGAGCGGGTGATGGCCCAGCTACGCCCTACAAAGCGCCTACCCTGGGTAACATGGCTATACCGGGCGGCTGCTGTGCTGATCGTACTGGGGCTGGGGTATGGAGGCTGGTGGGGAACGAGCTGGTTGCTGGCCTTGCGCAATCCGCTCACCCAGGTGCTCACCTTGGCCAACCCCCAGGGTCAGGTGGTGGGCCGGGCCATCCTGAAGCCTGACCAGACCGCCCTAGTGCTCCTGGATCGTTGGCCTCCCCAGGGCCGGGTTTTCCAGGCCTGGGGTCTGGCCCAAGGCGGCCCTGTCCCTTTACCTACCTTCCGCGTGCCCCTCAAGAGCCTGCGGCTGCCCGTCGGGGCGCGGGCGGTGGCAGTTTCTCTCGAGCCCCCCACCGGCAGCCTGAAGCCCACTGACTTGTTTGGCCTACCGCAACAGTAAACAGCCTTCCAAAGCCCGATGCAGCGCTCAGGGATAAGAAAGCTTCGGATCAAGCGGCGCAAACGCCGCTACTTTTTTTGCCTTAGCCAGACATTTGTAGGTAAGCAAATCCAAACCGCCTGCCTTCTGCGAACAGTGGGGTGGAGGTGCAAATATGGAAACGCAACCCCACAATTTAGCCCGCAGGAAGTTCGTTAAGGTTTTGACTGCTACCGGCCTCTCCGCTGCCTTAGCCCATAGCCTGGTCGGCCAGGCCCTGGCTCAGTCGCAAGGAGTAAGCGACCTGGATGTGTTGAACCTGGCCCTCACCGCCGAGTACCTCGCCACCGACGCCTACACCAAGGCACTTATGGTGAACTTCCCTAGCGAGGTTCGGGACTACTTGGCTGAGGCCCTCAAACATGAGGAGGCCCACGTGAAAGCCCTGACCGACACCATCCGGGGGCCTTTTAGCGCCACTCCGGTAGCCCGCCCGCAGTTCACCTATGGCGATCTGCAGTTCAACACGGCCAACCGGGTGAAGGTGTTGGAAACCTTGGTGGCCCTCGAGACCGCCTTTACCGGGGCCTATCTGGGGGCCATCCCCCTCATCCAAAACAAAGCGGTGCTCTCCGCTGCTGCCAGCATCGCCATGAACGAGGAAGCTCACCTGGCCGTTCTACGCGACGCGGTACTGAGCCTGGGCGGCAAGGTCGAAGGTCCCCAGACCCCGGTGGGCCGGGCTTTTGCAGTTTCTATTACCCCCCAGCAGGCCACCCAGGCGGTGCAGGGCTTTATCCGCCGTTAGCAGATTCCATGGGAAACCCTTAATAAAAGAGCTGCTACCCGTAGATTTTTCGCCAGGGCCTTCACAAACACTGGAGGCCCTGCGCGGCAGGGCGGAGGTTGGTTGGCATGAAAAGACGCGTATTTTTAGGCGGCATGGGTGGAGGCCTGCTGACCCTGGGATTGGGTTCAACCCAGGCCCAGGTCATGGGTTGGATCAGGGCGGTGGTGCTGAGCGGAACCGAGGTGGTGCCGAACCCGGTCAACACCCCTGCCTTGGCAGTGGTGCGCCTGGAACTCTCAGGCTCCGTCCTCAGCGTCCAGGGGGTGGTGGCCAACCTGAGCGGGCCTTTCCGTGACTACACCCGCGACCCGGTAGATGATCCGGCTCTGAACGCTCGGCTGACCAGTGCAGTGCACATTCACCGGGGCCCCAAGGGTCAAAACGGCCCGCTTTTGCAGGCCCTAAAAGTAACAAGCGCTCCCGATGGCAAGAATGCCACCTTTGTAGATCGGCTCGAGCTCAGCTTAGACGACCTGAGCCGGCTCTACCGGGGCGAGCTGTACTTTGACATTCACACTGCGGCCTTTAGGGCCGGAGAGCTTCGTGGGCAGATTCAGGTTATGACCTGACCCAACCTGCCTGATGTGGGCCCTGGGCCGGGTTCCATGAGCTTTAGAAGGCCCAAAAGGGGAGGAAATATGAACCGCAGGGAGATGCTAAAACAAACCGGGCTGATGAGCACTGGATTGGTGATGGGCGGAGTCATGGGAGCCTGCGCGACCACCCCAGGCATGAGCCAAGGTCCCAACCTGGACGTGGCCATCCTCAACTTCGCGCTCAACCTGGAGTACCTCGAGGCTGCCTTCTACCTGGCTGCTGTAGGCCGCATCAACGAGATTAGAAACATTGGCGGTAATGCAGAGATCCGCCTGCCTACGGGTTTTGACGGTACCAGCCCTATCTCGGGTATGAGCCCAGACGTGCGCCAGTACGCCGAGGAGATTGCCGAGGATGAGCTGGCTCACGTCAAATTTTTGCGGCGTGCGCTAGGCTCGGGGGCGGTAGATCGTCCCGTAATAGATCTAGACCAAGCCTTCAGGGCCGCGGGCAGCGCGGCCAGCGATGGGGCCATTACGAACTTCAATCCCTTTGCTAACGAGCTTTTCTTTATTCACGGGGCCTTTGTTTTCGAAGATGTCGGAGTGACAGCCTACAAGGGGGCAGCTCAGCTCATCACCGACAAGAACAACGTGCTCGACCCCGCAGCGGGCATTCTGGCGGTAGAGGCCTACCACGCCGGAATCATCCGCCTTTTGCTGTTTGACCGTAAAGATATGATGGTTACCCCCAGCTTGAGCGTGGAGCAGGTGGTGCAGGCCATCAGTAACCTGCGGGGAAGTGTGGGGGGCGGTAAA
>CALFDH010000071.1 GCA_937950405.1 uncultured Meiothermus sp. | reverse complement strand
CGTCAAGCCATGGAAGTGGGTTTTGCCTGAAATCGCCGGGAGCCACAGGCAGGCGCTTAGGGTAAGGCTCATGACTGGGGCTAAGTCGTAACAAGGTAACTGTACCGGAAGGTGCGGTTGGATCACCTCCTTTCTAAGGAGCTTTTAGCTCGGCTGATCTTTCTTTGTTCAAGCTAGCGCCCTTCGGGGCGCTTTTTTGTTTTATGAAAAACCCAGACTTAAACGCTTGCCAAAGCAGTCGGTGTTTACTATCCTTGACAATGAAACACATGAGCCGAACTGGGGAAGACTGGGCCGAATTGAAGGGGCTACATAAAAAACATAGCCCAACCTATGGGGGAAAGATAGAAGATTACTTTCCGCTTAGCTATTTGGTAAGAAAGCATAAACTATCTGAAGAGGATGCCTTAGAGCATGTTGCATTTGGAAATAAAGATCTGGGCATTGATGCCTATTACATAGACCGTGAAGCCAAGAATTTATACCTCTACCAGTTCAAATGGACAGGAGATCATTTCCAGTTCAAGCCATCTATTGAGCTACTCATCAAGGTAGGAATGGCTACTATTTTTGGAAGTGAGAGACCAGCTACGGAAGTAAATAGATTGGTTTATCGCCTAAAAGGCGATCTGAGCGAACATAAAGCTCTGATCGAGCGGGTTTATATACGCTTTGTTTTCAAAGGGAATGTTGATGATGCAGAAAAATCAGCCGGTTTGATGGGGCGGAAAGAAGAGTTGGAGGGAAAAAGATTCCTTCTCGAGAATTTCTTTTCGCCCAGAAATGTCGATTTAGCAGTTGATTTTGTTTCTGACACAAGTCCACCACCCCCTCCTCCACCACCTCCTACTTTCGAGGTTAGATTTTCCGAAAAAGTTAGTGCGGAGGTTTTGCCGGATGGCAAGAAGCTCTATATTGGCTTTGCTCCAATAATGGACTTTTACGCAATTTACAAGAGCCTGGGCCAAAAGTTCTTGAGTCGAAACATACGTTCGGGTCTTTCACCTGACAAGCCACCCAATAAAAAAATTCGTGAAGCTCTGAAAAACATCGTTATCAAGAAGCAAGAACTACCCGAGACTTTTGTTTTTCATCACAATGGTGTGGCGCTGGCTTCAAGTAGTGCAAATTTTGAAAACAGCAAGGTTGTGCTAAAGTCACCCTACCTGCTCAATGGAGCTCAAACTCTCAAAAGTCTAGAAAAGTTTATAGAAGATGGCCGTAATAATCCTGCTTTTGAGCAAAACAAAGTCCTTCTAGATCGAATAAAAGTCTTAGTAAAGTTGATTGAGGATAACCCGCACAGTGAATTCATTACCAGTGTAACTATATCGAACAATCGTCAAAATCCAGTTGAAGCCTGGCACTTGAGAGCCAATGACCGAATTCAGTGTGATCTTGAAGATATGTTTAAGGAAGTGGGCATATTCTATTCTCGCCAGGAAAATGCTTTTTTCAATCTTTCAACCCCAGAACTTGAATCTTTAGGTATCATAGAAAAGACTAGAGATATTCGTATTCGCCCGTTAGCTCAGACTTTTCTTGCAACTCAAGGCGAAGTAGATAAAATTAGTCGGCTTACCGAAGTATTTGAAAATCAAAAGCTTTACGAAAAAACCTTCCGTCATGAGTACCTAAGAGCAGATACCAGAAAAATTGTGCTTGCCTACAAGGTTCAGTATTTTGTTACTGGCGTTGTGAAGTTTTTGGAAGATAGTTCGAGTCCCGCTCCAAGCTATCTGAAGAACATAGTGAGCAAGGCCCGTAATCTAGTTTGGGCGCTGCTCATTCAAGGCATACTTAATGATTCCAACCTAGATGGCTACGTCGAGGCTTATGGGACGGGCCTGACACGAGAGACTAGTTTTCGAGAAATCCTCAAGCAGATTGCAAGAACCAGAATTGTACCAATCATGAGAGAAGTCCTCCGAGTTAGTTACTATCAAGAAAGGATCCATAAGGACAAATTAGAGTTTCTAAGAACCAATGACATGTACAGTCGTTGTATGAACGTCGCAGCCGAAAAATACGGCTGGAAGAAAAAGTCATTTTGATGCCTTGTGGCTTTCACAACTTAGTGTGTGCCTTTGTACACGACAAACACTCCGGTTCCGTGTACACTGTTGTTAGGTACCCATTGCTGGGTCATTAGGAAGTAGTTACAGTATGCGTTATTCAGTTGGTTCGCGCCGCCGTAGACCTAAGCGCGGCATGGCCGGGGGCAATGGGCCTCAGGCACTGCCGCAATCCCGCCGCCGTGTGACTTCGGCGGGGGGAGTGGTATTGCGCGAGAGGGCCGGAGGGAAGGGCCTCGAGGTTCTATTAATCGCCATCAAGGACGGGCGGGTCTGGAGCCTGCCCAAAGGCCAGGTGGAGCCGGGGGAGCGCTTTTTTCAGACAGCCATTCGCGAAGTACGCGAAGAGACCGGCATCGAGGCCAAGGTGCTGGCCCCCCTGGGCAGCATCCGCTACCACTTCACGGTCAAGGACGACGGCATCCAGACCACCGTCACCAAGGAGGTCCACCACTTCCTGATGGGCTATGTGGCGGGAACGCCTCGGCCCCAAAAGGAAGAAGTGGACGGGGTGGACTGGTTTCTGGTGCCCGAGGCCCTCAAGCGGCTCTCGCACCAGAACGAGCGCGACGCCGTGCTGAGGGCCCTGGCCCACTGGGAGGCCAAAGCGACCGTTGGCACACATAGCTAGGCGCTGCTTTCAGTGTCGAAGGTTCGATGTTGACATCTACCGCGTTTACCACATTTACACTACACGCGATGCAGCGTAAATTACCCCACACGCCATAGCTTCCAAAGGATGCTGTGTGGGGTATTCGTGGGAACCGCTCTAAACCCAGCTTTTGTCAGCTCTTTTTCTTGAACACGTCGGCGAGGGGGCTGTAATGAGCAGGATCAGCACCAGCAGGCCAATGCCCACCACGCCGCCCAGAATCCATTCCACTGGAGTTACGCTCGAGAGCATATACTTACCTCCGTATCTCCGTAAAGCATAACATACCCCTTGTGGGTATTGAAGCCCGGCATCTGGGCAAGGGCTTTAGCCCCAGGCCGGTCTTCGGGCCAGACGGAAGGGGGACAGATCGAACGGGCTTTGCCCGTGCAGGGCCAGCTCGGCCAGGGCCTCCCCCACTGCCGCCGAGTGTTTGAAGCCGTGCCCGGAGCAGGGCGAGGCCACCAGGATGCGCTCGGAGTCGGGGTGGTGGTCGAGAATGAAGTCGCCATCGGCGGTGGAGGTGTACAGACAGGTAGCGCTCCTGAGGCAGCCGGGGCCCAGCCCTTTCAGGCGGCCCTGCACGTAGCGCAGCATGGCCTGGATTTCGGCTTCGGAGACCCGACGATCCACCTGGTCGGGGTGGGTGGGGGTGTGGGCTTGTTCGGTGGCCACCTTCACGCCCTGCGAAACCTGGGGGAAGCCGTAAAAGTGTTCTCCCTCGGCGCTGCCGAACATCCAGATAAAAATGGGAAAGCGCTCCGGCAGGTAAGCTTGGGGGTCGTGTGCCTCGAGCCAGAACAACACCTGACGATAGACCCGCAGCACCCGTGCCAGGGGCTCCCCCAGCAGTTCGGCGGCCCAGGCCCCCGCACTCACCACCACTTTGGCAGCCTGGTAGCGGGCCTGGTCGGTTTCGACCTCCACCCCGTCTTTCAGGGGAACGATTCGCCGGACGGTTTCGCCAATGTGTACGGCAGCACCCAGGCGCTGGGCCTGCTCGAGCTGCACCTGCACACAGCGCTCAGGGTAACCGAGCCCCGCCCCTGGCTCGTAGTAGCCGGTCTCGTCGCCCTTCAGGCTAAACTGTGGGAAGCGTGCTTCAATCTGGGCGGGGTTCAGCACCTCGTGGGAAATGCCAAACTGCCGAGCGGCCTCCAGGGTACGCTCTAAAAACTGCGGCTTGCCGTGGTGCAGGGCCTGGCCCACCGCACCACTCAGAATCAGGCCCCCGCAGGCCAGAAAAAGCGAGGCGCCGGTCTGGGCCTCGAGCTCCCGCCATATCTGGTGCGAACGCAGCACCAGCGGCACGTAAGCGGCCCCCTCGCCAATGGCCTGCCGGGTAATTCGGGTCTCGCCGTGGCTGGAGCCGTAGATGTGCGGGGGCACGTGCCGGTCAATCCCAATTACCCTGGCCCCGCGCCGGGCCAGCTGGTACAGGCTGGCGCTGCCCATAGCACCCAGACCTACCACAACCACATCGGTGGTTAGCATATCCATAGTATGGCCCATGAAGGTCGAGAGTGCATCGGCAGCCAGGTTTTGTAACCATGCACACCCCCGGTCACCATTCGAAGCTTAAGGTGGCGATATATAACCCTCCCCACAGGATAGAGAGGTCGGAGTGAAAACCAGGCAGGATGGGGTTGTGAATCCTCACGGGGTCAGCACGTTCTCCTGAAGAAACGCACCGTACCAGTCACCGCTCTGTTTTACATAACGGGCCTGAGTGGCGAAGTCTACATAGACCAGCCCAAAGCGCTTATCATAGCCCTCGGCCCACTCGAAGTTATCCAGCAGACTCCAGACAAAGTAGCCCCGCAACGGCACCCCTTGCCGCAGGGCTTGCAGGCAGGCTGCAATGTGGCGCTCGAGGTAGTGGGTGCGCTCCGGGTCTGATACTTGCCCATTCACCAATACATCGGGATAGGCCGACCCGTTCTCGGTGATGTAGAGGGCTTGTGGGCGGTACTCCCGGCTCACCCGTACCAATAGCTCGCGCAGGCCATCGGGGTAGACCTCCCAGTCCATCTGGGTAAATTCCTGGCCAGTGCGTACTACAGCCAGGCGGTAGGGTGCTTCAGAGCTATCTTGTACCACCGCGCGGGCGTAGTAATTTATGCCAAGAAAATCGGTAGGCGTAGCTATGGCCTCGAGGTCACCCTCCTTAATACAGGGTGCGGCTTCTCCGTATAGCTCGAGCATGTCTGCGGGGTAACCAAAGCCGTACAAGGGGTCGAGATACCAGCGATTTTGAAAGCCGTCGTAGCGACGGGCTGCGGCGATATCGGCGGGGTCGGGGCTAGCCGGGTGCCCAGGGGATAGGTTGAGGGTGATGCCCACCTGAACGCCCGGAGCGTTTTGGCGAATCACCGGCACCGCCAGGCCGTGCGCCAGGAGCAGGTGGTGGGAAGCCTGGACCGAAAGGGATAGGTCTCGCAGGCCCGGAGCGTGTATCCCGGCATAGTAGCCCAGGTGCGCCGAGCACCAGGGCTCGTTAAGGGTAATCCAGTGCTTGACCCGGTCGCCCAGGTGCCGGCTCAGATAGGCGGTGTATTCCACAAAGGCGTACGCAGTGTCCCGTTGGGGCCAGCCGCCCTGGTCTTGCAAAGCCTGGGGCAGATCCCAGTGGTAAAGGGTTACCCAGGGGGTAATGCCGCTCTCTAGCAGGGCATCCACCAGACGGTCATAGAAGGCCAGCCCTTTGGGGTTGGGCTCACCCCGCCCCTGGGGAAAGACGCGCGGCCAGGCCACAGAAAAACGGTATGCGTTAACCCCCAGGGCTCGCATCAGGCCGATATCGGTGGGGTAGCGGTGGTAGTGATCACAGGCCACATCACCAGTATCGCCCCCTCGAGTCTTGCCGGGGGTGTGGCTGAAGGTATCCCAGATGCTTGCCCCCCGCCCATCCTCATCTGCCGCTCCTTCGATTTGATAGGCCGAAGTGGCGGTACCCCAGACAAAATCATCGGGGAAATCGCTTCTTCGCATAGCAGTCTCCTTGTCTTGTTGATAGCAGTCTTACTAACTCTTGACGGCACCGGCAGTCAATCCCTCCATAAGCTGCTTGGCGGCCAGAGCAAAGACCAGCAGCAGCGGCAGTACCAACAAGGCGGTACCGGCCATGATGGCTCCCCACTCCACATCGGTGGCTCCTTGCAGCGTACGCAGTACTACCGGCAGGGTTTTGGTCTCCTGGGTGCGCATGATCACGTTCACATCGGCAAAGCGATTCCAAGAGCCGATAAAGGTGATCAGGCCCAGGGTGCCTAAGGCCGGGCGGATAAGCGGCAGCACGATCCGCCAGTAGATTTGAAACTCGCTGCACCCATCTATGCGGGCCGCGTCAATAAGCTCCTTGGGAATGGAAGAGAGAATATACTGGCGCATCATGAAAATGCCCACTGCCCCGGCCATGGCCGGAACCCATAGGGCTTTGGGTTGGTTGATCCAGCCGATCTGGTAGATGAGCAGATAGAAGGGAATCAGGTTGAGGATGGCTGGTACCAAAAGGGTGGCCATCACCACCCCAAACAGGCGTTCGCGCCAGCGAAACTCGTACATGGCAAAGGCATACCCGGCTAGACTGCAAAAGAAAAGGCTGGGGATGGTGGTCATCAAAGCCAGGTAGAGGTTATTCCAGTAGGCACGCCAGAAAGGGATTTTCTGTACCAGGATTTGATAGTTGGTCCAGAAGTGCTCGCCAAACCATGTGGGCGGCGGGAAACCAAAAATTTCTGAGCGCTGGTGGGTGGCGAAAACGAACATGAAGTAGAACGGGGCCAGTGTTGCCACTGCACCCAAGGCCAGTAGGATGTAACCGCTTATACGTAAAAGTAGTCCGCCCAGGGAAGTCTTATTGGCACTTTCCAGCATTTCAGACCTCCCCTCGAGCCGTGCGGCCAAATATCAGGTTGTTGAGGTAGGTCAGGATCCCGATGAAGATGAACAGAACCCAGGCAATGGAGGCAGCCGTACCCATCTCGAGCCACTCGAAAGCGGTGCGGTACATGTACATGGCTGCGGTTTGTCCGCCCTGGGTTGCGGCACTGGTTCCCCCATTGAGCAGCACAAAAGGCTGTTCGAAGAGCTGCATGTTGCCGATGATGGTGAGACTTACAGCAAAAAACATCATGGGACGCAGCATGGGCAGGGTGATGTAACGGAACTGCTGGTAACGATTTGCGCCGTCCACCGCTGCCGCTTCGTAAAGATCTTTGGGAATGGCCTGGATGGCTGATAGGTAGAGCAGGGTATTCCAGCCGGTAAACTGCCAGACAACTACCATGGCTATACCGTATTTGATGGTGGAGTTGAGGAACCAGTTGATGTTTTCATCGGGCAAAAACCAGCCCAGCACTGGCCAGGTGTTGAGCTGGGCGATGACCAGGTTAATGACTCCATTGTTGGTGGCGAATAGGGTGTTGAAGATGAGGGCGATGGCCACCGAGGAGGTGATGTATGGCAAGAAGTAGACCGCCGTGGCCAGGGTCTTGAAGCGGCCCAGCACCATGTGGATTACGAAGGCCAGCGGAATGGCAATAAGGTGCTGGGGCAGACCAGAGAAAATTCCCAGCCAAACCGTATTCCACATGGCCCGCCAGAACATGGGGTCGGTGAGGGTGAAGGTGTAGTTCTCGAGGCCCACAAACTTCCAGCGGCCCCAGCCGTCGGTAGGCGTCCAGGACTGGAAGGACATGTACAGGGAGAACAAGGTTGGGTACAGACCAAAAATCAGGAAAAGGATAAAAAACGGGCTGATGAAGATATAGGGCGCATAACGACGCTGGAAGTTACTCCAACGCATGGCCAGCGTGACCGTATGAGGAGATGCGGAGCTGCCATTCTTTCGCACATGTGCTCCTTTTCAGTGGCGTGGTATAGCTCCTGCTTTGAAAGGGTTCACAAAACGCCACAGAAAGGGGGAGGAAGATACCCTTCCTCCCCGCTATTGCTAGCGCATGCGCCGTTGAATCAGCTGTTTGGCCTCGGCCAGGGCTGCCGGGATGTCCTTGCCCTCGTTGAGCACCTGCGACAAGGCTGTACTCACGATTTCAAAGGCAATGCGGTCGTACTTATTGGCCTTGAGAGGCTTGACCCGCCGAGCTGCATCACGCCATAGCACACGGGCCTTCTGCCCCCCCAAGAACTCGACCTGTTCTTCGAAGGCGGGATCCTCTTGGGCCGCAAGCAGCGCTGGGAAAGCCCCAATTGTCTTGAAGGCAGCTATTTGGGACTCTTTGCTTGTAGTTAGGAACTTGAGCAGCTCCCAGGCCATGGCCTTGTTCTTGGAGGTTGAGGGAATTCCTAGAAAGCTACCTCCCCAAGAGGCATACATCCCTTCGGGAAGTTGCTGCACCCGCCACAAGCCCTTGGTTTCGGGGGCCATCCAGTTTTGCAGGTGGCCCTGTAACCAGGCTCCGGAAAACTGCGTGGCCACCGTGCCTTTTTTGAAGGCATCATACCATTCGTTGGTCCAGGCCCCAATCTTGGCATCCAGACCTGCAGTACGGATATTCTTGGCCAGTTCGAAGGCTCGCACGAAGCGAGGGCTATCCACCACCACATTGCCCTTTTCATCGAAGTAGGGGCTGTTGTTGGTCGGGGCGGTGGCCAAGATGTTGATCCAGGCTACATCGGCCGCATCGGCGATCAGAAAAGAGCCGGTAGTAGCCTTGATTTTTCTACCAGCCGCAATGTAGCCCGGCCAGGTGGTCATGTTCTTAGGGTCTACCTGCGCCTTTTGAAGGACATCTATCCGATAGAAAAAGGTACCCGGCCCAATATCCACTGGCATCCCAATAAAGCGCCCATCCGATGCGGTGGCCTGAGCAACCGTGTAAGGGGTAAATAGCCGCTTGTACTGTCCAGCGTTGTAGGGGGCTTTATTGAGGTCTTCAAACCCCTGGCCTTCAGCAAAACGCCCTATAAAACCAACCTCGATGGCCGCCACATCCGGCAACCCCTGCCCGGTGGCCAATGCTGTAGTGAGAGCGTTGTGATGATCGCCATACTGCTGAACGACCAGCTTCACCTCGACGTTTGGGAACTTCTTGTTGAAGGCCGGAATTAGAACTTTTAGGGCATCATCCAGATTGGGAAAAACTGCCACCGTGAGGGTGGTCTTCTGAGCCAGGCCCAGACCTGCCAGAACCAGCAGTAACAACGGGATTACTCGCTTCACGGGTACCTCCTCTTTTGGGGCTTCCTGCCCCGGTACAGTTGCTTAGGGTCGCCTTGAAAGCGCTTTCAAATGATTCGTTCCTTATCCCCCTCCTTCGCTCGATATCTATCAGGACATTTGAAGCCTCAAACGGGAACTGGGTAAACGCAATAGAGACGTTGACTCTCGCACAATCAGCCGGGTCGAGAGGGGACGGGGAGTGTAACTTTTACCCTCGAGCATGGCCAAAACCCAGCGTGCTGCCTCCCAGCCCATCTCCTGGCTGGGCTGCCGCACCGAGGTAAGCGGTGGGGAAAAGTAGCTCGAGCTCAGCAGATCGTCAAAGCCTACCAACGACACATCGTGTGGAACACGAATGCCACGACGATACAGGGCTACGTTGGCTCCGTAGGCCATCTGGTCGTTGGCGGCAAAAATGGCGGTAAACAGGGCCCCCCGCGCCAGCAGCGACTCTACCGCCAGCACACCGGAGGGCTCGAGGTAGTCTCCCTCCACCACCAAGGCTGGGTCGAAGGGCAGGCCTGCGTCCTGCAAAGCCGCTTGGTAGCCCTTCAAACGCTCTATAGCATCGGGGTGCGAATGAGGACCTGCAATATGAGCAATTCGGCGATGGCCCAGCTCAATCAGGTGTCGGGTGCCTTCGTAAGCCCCTTGGGCATTATCAATACTCAAACAGCTCAGACCTTCAATTTGGCGCCCCATCACCACCACCGGCATCTTCTTAACCAGTTCCAAAAGACGCTCTTCGGGAACACTACTGTCCATCACCACCAGGGCGTCCACCTGACGGCCCACCAGCACCTTGAGGGCTGCTTCCTCTTGGTCGGCCCGCCAGTGTCCGCTGGCAAAGATGGGGTGGTAAGGGGTTCCCTCCAGGGCCTGCTCCACTCCCCTGAGCATCTCCCCGTAGTAAGGGCTGCTGATCTCCTGAGTAATCACGCCAACGGTTAACGAACGTCCTTGGGCCAGCCCCTGGGCCATGATGTTAGGCTGGTAGTTCAGCCGCTTAATAGCTTTCAATACGGCATCGCGCTTACTGGCATCCACCCGCGCCGTACCGTTTATCACCCGAGAAACCGTACTGGGCGAAACACCGGCCTCGCGGGCCACATCGCTTAAGGTAACCGCTTCGCGCAAAAGAAGCCTCCAAATAACTCTTGTTCTAAGTCACATAATTAAGCAGATTTTGAAAGCGCTGTCAAGAGGAGCCGCCTCACCTTGCAGCACACCTCCTTCTGTAGTTTTGGCCGTTCAGTTTTCTTTCTACGGCTCCAGAATCACCTTCCCGGTGTTCTTCCGGCTTAGCACAAAGTCAAAGGCCCTGGCAGCTTCCTCGAGCTTGAACCGCTCGCCCACCACCGGCTTGACCTTGCCGGAAGCCAACAGGGGCATCAGGAAGGCGGTGGCCGCTTGCATCAAGGCGGGGTCGCTCAGGAAGGGGGTGAGCCACACGCCCATCACGCTCTGGTTGCCCTTCATCAGGCCCACCGGGTAGATCTGGGCCAACTCGCGCGAGGCCGAGCCAATCACCAGCAGGCGGCCCCGGTAGGCCAGCATCTTGAGGCTCTGGGCAAAGCCCGCACCGCCCACCACCTCCATCAGGATGTCCACCCCATGGCCTTCGGTGGCGTTTTTGACGGCATCCACCAGGTTGTCCTGGGTGTTGAGCAGGGTCACGTCGGCCCCCAGACTACGGCACAGGGCCAGTTTTTCCTCGCTGCTGGCCAGGGCTACCACCCGCAGGCCCAGGGCCTTAGCAATCTGGATCGAGGCCGTGCCCAGCGCTCCGGCCGCCGCCTGAATCAAAACCCATTCCCCCGGCTGGGCTCTCGCCTGGGTTTGCAGGGCAAAGTAGGCGGTGAAATAAGAGACCGGGAAGGCCGCCGCCTCGGCAGCGCTCATGCTCGGCAGAACCGGCAGCACTGAGCGAGCATGGACGACTGCATACTCGGCAAAAGCCCCGCTCCCTCCCAGGGCCGCCACCCGTTGCCCCACCTGCAACCCCGCCACCTCCTCACCAAGGGCTTCGATGATGCCTGCAAACTCCATACCCGGAACCGTAGGATAGCGGGTACGCACCAGATATTCGCCCGCCACGTACAGGATGTCGGCAAAGTTGAGCCCTGCCGCCTTGACCCGGATGAGCACCTGTCCGGGGCCGGGGCTGGGTGTGGGCAGATCGGAGAGCTGCAAAACTTCGGGGCCGCCAGCGCGGTGCACCTGGATGGCTTTCATGGTGCACAGCATAAGGCTAGAAGTAACAATGCCAAAAGTCGAAGGCCAGCAGCAGGCTCCCGGTCGGTACGGTTTGTGAATCCATACCAATGAAACCATAGCCGCCTTCTGGGTAGCCCCCCACCTCTGGACCCAACCGTTGCTCGAGCGCAGACCGGCCAGGGCCCAGAATGTAGCTCCACCGAAGAATGTCCCTGGCAGCCCGGAGTATCCTTGGCCCTGATATGGCGAAAACCGCAATTGTCATTGGTTCGGGGATTGGGGGCCTGGCGATGGGCCTGCGTTTGCAAAGCCTGGGCTTCGATACCACCATCGTGGAGAAACTGGACGGCCCCGGTGGGCGGGCCTACGTGCGCAAAGTGGACGGCTTCACCTTCGACATGGGGCCTACCGTTATTACGGTGCCGCACTTCATCGAGGAGCTGTTTAGCCTCGAGCGTGGACAGTCCAACCTGCATCTGCCCGACTTTCCTGCCGAGGTACTGGGGGATGACAAGCGCATCAAGGAGGGCATTTCGGGCGGCCCCAACACCAGCAAGTACGTGCAGATTGTGCCCATCCTGCCCTTCTACCGCATCTATTTCGACGATGGTACCTTCTTCGATTACGACGGCGACCCCGAGAACACCCGCCGCCAGGTAGCGGCCCTGGGCGAGCCGGGCGATCTGGAGGGCTACGAGCGCTTCCACGCCGATGCTAGAGCCATTTTCCAGCGGGGGTTCCTGGAACTCGGCTACACCCACTTTGGCGACCTGGGCACCATGCTGCGGGTAGTGCCCGATTTGCTGCGCTTAGACGCCGTGCGTACCCTGTTCAGCTTCGCCAGCAAGTATTTCAAGTCGCCCAAGCTGCGCCAGGTCTTCAGCTTCGAGACCCTGCTGGTCGGGGGCAACCCCCTGAGTGTGCCCGCCATCTACGCCATGATTCACTTTGTGGAGAAAACCTGGGGCATCCACTTTGCCCTGGGCGGTACCGGCGCCCTGGTGAACGCGTTCGTGCGGAAGTTCGAGGAGCTGGGCGGCACCATGCGCTATAACGCCGAGGTTCGGAAAATCAACGTGGCGCGCGAGGGCAGCAAAAAAATTGCCAGGGGCATCACCCTGGCCGACGGCACCGTGCTGCACGCCGATATCGTGGTATCTAACGCCGACTACGCCAACACTTATATGAAGCTCATCGAGCCGCAGTACCGCTTCTGGCAGTCGGATCTGGTGGTGAAGAACCGCCCCCAGAGCATGTCGCTGGTGGTGATTTACTTTGGCTTCCGGGCCGATGGCACCGAGGGCCAGAAGCTACGCCACCACAACATCATCCTGGGGCCGCGCTACGAGGAACTGCTACGCGACATCTTCGGGCGCAAGGTGCTGGCCAAGGACTTCAGCCAGTACCTGCACATCCCCACCCTGACCGACCCCAGCCTGGCCCCGCCCGGCCAGCATGCGGCCTACACCCTGATTCCCGTACCGCACAACGGCAGCAAGCTGGACTGGGACTTGCTGGGCGAGCCTTTTGTGAACAAGGTGCTCCGGTTCCTGGACGAGCGCGGCTACCTGCCGGGCCTGATGGAGCGTCTGGTGCACATGAGCTTCATTACCCCGGACTACTTTGAGCACACCCTGAACAGCTACCTGGGCAACGCCTTCGGGCCGGAGCCCATCCTGGCCCAGTCGGCCTTCTTCAGGCCCCACAACAAGAGCGAGGACATAACTAACCTCTACATGGTGGGGGCGGGCGCCCAGCCTGGGGCAGGCACCCCCAGTGTGATGATGTCGGCCAAGATGACCGCACGGCTCATCGCGCAGGATTTTGGGATTGTGGATAAGGCTGTAGAAATACCGCATCGGGTAGAGCCTGTAGGGGCCTGATTTTTACCGGTAATGGGAGGTTCCTAAAGAAAACTTAAGCATCCAGATGAATTAATACGAGGTAAAAACGCGACCAGTGCGTATTTCGCCCCATATCCCATCTTAAACTTCTAACTATTGACCCCAAAAGAATGGGTTGTGAAGAAAGGGGTGCAAACCATGCGAAACCGGGGTTCGGCGAAATGGCTTTTGAGTGCGCTGGCAGGGGCACTGCTGCTCGCGGCTTGTGGCAGCCCCAGCAACTCCACATCTTCCACACCGCCCGTCAGCGAAAGCATGTCGGTGGAAGAGGCCCGCTCTGTGAGCAACGACCTCGAGCTTCAGGGTCGGGCTCCTGAGCAGCAGGTGGTCTTCGACTTCAGCGGCAAGGTGGAAGAAGGCCCCAGCAAGGACACCGTGCTAGCGGGCAAGCTGACCCTCGAGCTCAAGCCGGTGGGGGGCGGCCACTTTGTGTTTATGGGCGCCCTGACCGGCAACAACCTGAATGTGCCGGCCAAAGGGGTGCTGACCCGTGGGGGGCGCATCTACATTTTCTTCGAGGTGGACAAAGCCAACAATCTGCTGATTTTTGGCACCGGCAAGCGCGAGGCGGGCGGGGTGTTCAAGGGCCCGTTTGTGGGGCCCGCCGCAGGGGATCGGGGCAGTTGGACGGCCACGCCCGTCTCGGGGCCCACCCCCATGCCCACCCCCACGCCGCAAAAGCTCAGCTATAACTTTAGCGGGCTGGTGGAAGATGGCCCGGCTCAAGGGACGAAGCTCGAGGGCAGGCTCAACCTGGAAGTCCGGCTCAAGGAAGGCTACGGACGCTTGGAGGGCAAGCTGGTACTGCCCGATGGCAGCGAGATTCCGGTCAAGGGCGCCCTGGCTGGCGACAAGAAGGTATTTGTCATCTTTGACCTGGGCAAAGGCGGGCGCATTGTAGGGGAAGGCGACATCCAGGCCGACAAGCGCATCCAGGGGCCTTTTATTCTGGTGCAGCGAGAGAACGAGCGCACCAGCCTGAGCAAAGGCTCCTGGACGGCCACGCCGATTCCTTAGGGGGTGCCGTAGGTTTGGGATAGAGGGCCGAAAGCGATACCGGTCTCAGGTCGCAAGTCGTGTTTCTACCCTCTGCTTAGGGTTTTCAACGCTGTATCGAGGAAACGTACAAGGACGGCTCGAGGTTCTGCCTCGAGCCGAATGGTTGGGCTACCGGGGGGCCACGACCTCGAGCCTTACCGGCGAGACCACCAGGGTACAGGCCTTGATGAGTACCTTGTTGACCGTGGCCCCTCCGCCAAAGTCTAGGCTGCGCTCGTTGCATGCGCTGGCTCCAGCGTAGCCCTCGAGCGAACCCGCCACCCAACCGCCCCCTGAGCCGGCCAGCGAGCCATCGGGGGGAATCCGCCGGGAAACGCTGCCGGGGTTGGCAATCAGGTGGGCAATGCCACCCAGAGCAGGGTTGGTGCGGCTGGGGTAGAGCTTCAGTGAGCCGTACTGCGGAGTGCGGTCTATGGGGTAAGCCGGGGCCATCTCGAACGACCATTCCACCGCGCCGATGCGGAGGGGGTTAGGCAGGCTCAGGCGGTAGGGTGCGGGATATTCCAGTGTCCAGCGGGGCTGGCTGTAGAGGTCATCCGCCGAGATGTAGGGTGGGAAGAAGCGGGGGTCGAAAAAGGCGTACCAGTTGATCCAGGTCTCGAACAGGGATTCCGTCGGCACCTGCTTCAGGGCGTAGGAGGGGCCAAAGCGGTTGGAAAGCTCCTGGAGCGGCATCCCGTTGAAGGCAATGCGTTGGATGGGGTCGAGGCCGTTGCGCTCGCGGTCATACCAGGCCGTAGCGAGGACGAAGTTGGGCCTGCGCCAGTCCGCGCTCTGGCCGGGGCTCACCACCCAGACCCGGGTGGACTGGAGCACCGCAATATAAGCCTGCCCCTCAAGCACGGTGGGGTGGCTGCTAACCAGGTAGTTGATAATCCGATCCTGGTCGGTAAAAGGGGCGGTCTGTGCCAGGGCCAGGCTCACAAACAACAGGCTGCTTACCAGGGACTTTTGCATAGGCTAACTGTACAAGATGGAGCGTCACTCCTGCGTCACCCCCGAAAAAAATGACCCTCCTTCAGCCCGGCCACTCCCCCACGATTTCGCGCTCGACCGCGTAGCCAGCACGCTCGAGGCCCGCTACCACCTCGTGGCCATGCGCCGCGTCGCGCACCTCGAGCACCAGCTCCACCCCCACCTTGCCCAAAGGGGCCAGCCACAAGGCCCGGCGGTGAAAGATGTCTATGATGTTGGCCCCGGCTGCCGCCACGTGGTCCACCACCCGCGCCAGCGCCCCCGGACGGTCTATCACGGCCAGCTTGAGCAGCAGGTAGCGCCCCTGCCGCACCATGACCTGCTCAATCACGCGGGAGAGCAGGTTGCCGTCAATGTTGCCCCCACAGAGCACGGTAGCCACGGTCTGTCCAGTCTGGATGGGCACCTTACCGGCTAGGATGGCCCCCATCCCGGCGGCCCCGGCCCCCTCCACCACCAGCTTGAGGTTCTGGGCACAGTGGGCAATCCCCCGGGCGATTTCGTCGTCGGTCACCTCGACCACCTGGTCTACGTACTGCCGGATCAGGGGCAGGGTCAGGTCGCCGGGGCGCTTGACCGCGATGCCGTCGGCGATGGTCTGGGCTGCCGGTACGCTGACCGGCTCGCCGGCCCGCAGCGAGAGGTTGACCGGCGCACAGCCCACGGCCTGCACGCCCACGATCCGGGCCTCTGGGCGCAGGCTCTTGACCGCTACGGCAATGCCCCCCATCAGGCCCCCACCGCCGATGGGCACCACCAGCACGTCCAGATTGGGCAGGGCCTCGAGGAGCTCGAGGCCGATGCTGCCCTGCCCGGCGATGATTTTTTCATCGTTGAAGGCGTGGACGTAGGTGTAGCCGTGCTGTTGCTGGAGTTCGTGGGCGTAGGCCACGGCGTCGTCGAAACTGGCCCCGTGCAGGACCACTTCCGCCCCCAGGCGGCGGGTCGCCACAATCTTGGTAAGGGGCGCGTGCTGGGGCATCACGATCACCGAGCGAATGCCCTGAAGCGAGGCCGCCAGCGCCACCCCCTGGGCGTGGTTGCCCGCCGAAGGGGCAATCACCCCTCGGGCTTTTTCTTCCGGGGTGAGCGAGGCTATTTTGTGATAGGCTCCGCGAATCTTGAAGGAACCGCTTTTTTGCAAACACTCGGCCTTGACCAAAACCCTGGCTCCGAGTTCTTCGGAGGTGAGGGGGTCGGGCAGGGTGGGCGTCGGCGCAATGACCCCGCGAATCGCCTCGCGGGCGGCCTGGATGTCCTCGAGTCGAACCGCCATGCGCCGATTGTATCGCCAATCGCGGTTTCCGGCCCCAGCACAACAAGCCGTACTGGGTAGAGCACGGTACAGGCTCTTATCATTTGCCTGGGCATTGTCGCTTCAACCCCTCACCCGGCGACAGCGGTTACCGCCAGAATTGCTATATTTGGCAATAGGGGCGCCAAACTAGCCAGCGCTGTCGCCACCCTCTCCCGCGAGGGGAGAGGGAAAGGGGAAAACAATAAAAGCCTGGAGCGCGGTATGCGTGGTAACCGCCCTACAACAGCCGGGCTACCTCGCCAAAGGGAAACGAGGCCGAATCAAGCCCCCCCGGTGCTACCACCCACAGCGTGGGGAGCTGGGGGGACTCGGCGGGAAAGTCGCCGTAGCCATCGGTCAGGTACACACACACCCCCTCGTGCGCCCCATGTGCTACCTCCTCAAAAAACGGCACAAAGCTGGTGCCGCCGCCCCCCTGGGGCGGGGGAATTTCGCTGTCGGCCTTTAGTTCGTGCGGGCCGTAGAGGGCGGCATCGGCGTAGTAGAGCCGGGCCTTGAGGTGCGGGTAGGCCCGCAGGATGCCCTGCACCTCGCCCAAAAAGCGGCGAACCAGGGCATCGTCCACCGAGCCCGAGGTGTCCACGGCAAGGTAGACCGTCAGGCTCTCGCCCTCGAGGGTCTCGAGGTACAAGCCGCGCCCGAGGTGGCGGCGGTCGTAGCCCACAAAGTCGGTGGGGGTACGCACCAGAAAGCGCCAAAGCAAGGTTTTCCAGTCGAGCTCCGAGGGCCCCGAGAGGTCAAAAGCCCGCTCCAAACCCGCCGGCAGGCTGCCCTTGCCCAGGCCGCGAACCACCGCTTGGGCCTGCTGCACGGCTTTTTTCCAGTGCCTTTCGATGGCGGCCTTCTCGGCCTCGCCCAGCGTGCCGCCTTCCACCCGCTTTCGGGCAGGCTTGCCCCTGCCCGCCAGAGGGCTTTTATCGGCTTCAGCGTCCCGAGGCTCCACTTCCTGCGCATCCTCGGGAGGGGCCTCGAGCAGATCCAGCACCACCGACGCCTGGGGCGCTTGTGGGAGCAGGGCGTAGACCTCCTCCACCGCCAGGCGCTCGAGCTCGCGGTTGCGGACATGCCCCTCGGGCAGACTGTAGCCTTGCTCGATCAGGATACCGTTCACCACGACGTCGGCAGCGATGTTCCAGCGCTGGGGGTCGCGGTGCGAACGGCGGGTTACGTGTAGCAGGGCCGCATGCAAGACCTCGTGCAGCAGCACCCCGTCGAAATGGTCGTCGGAGAGGGCCGCCATAAAGCGGGGGTTGTAGAAGACATCGCGCCCATCGGTGGCCGCCGTGGGAATGGCCAGGCTGGGCCGGTAGTGGGCAAACAGGGCCAGGGTGGCAAAAAAAGGCGAACGTCGTCGCAGGCGGAACAGGCTGGCGCTGATGCGGCGATCCAGCACCGGCACGGGGCTTTCCGGGCCGGGTTCTGGAATAGAAGCGGTTTCAGACATTTCGACCTCACACAAGCTGTCTGGGTTACAAACCCTCGGCTCTCGACCCCAGACTCTCTACAGCCCTCTTCCGCACCAGACGGTTGCCGTCCTGGGCCAGACGCTCCAGCACTTCCACCGGCGTACTGGGGTTCTGGGCCACCGTGTAGCGCACCAGCCACTCGGGGGCGGCCCAGTGGCGCACCTTGGCCAGCTCGAGCGGGGGGATTTCGGGCCAGGCCAGGGCCACCGCACGGTTCAGGACAAAGCGCGACCTCGAGGCCTGCAACCCCAGCCGCGCCCGGTGCGCCGCCAGGGTTGTGGCCGGCAGGCTGGGGTTGCGGAGGGCGGCCAGCCGCACCTCTTCGTCGGGACCCTGTAGCAGCCCCTGCAGGGCCTCGGGAGGCGCGTGGGGGTGCTGGGCTACCGCCAGGCGCACGTCGCGGTCGGCGTCCTGGGCCATATGGGTCAGCATCTCGGGTGGCAGTGCGGGGTTTCGGGCCAGGGCCTGCCGCACCGACCAGTCCTCGTCCTTTTGCAGCGCCTGGAGCACCTCGAGGGGGGTGGTCGGATGCTGCGCCGCCAGCGCCCGGCCCCAGGCCTGCTGTGCAGCCAGAAAGCAGAGGAAGGCCGTATCCAGTTGGGGGTCTAACGTTTCGGCCTGCCGGTACTGCTCGAGCCAGTCCGGAGGGGTGCGGGGGTTGTTCCGGGCCGCCTGCCGAACGTCTTCATCGGGGTCGGCCATGAGCGCCCGTAGCAACGGCAGGGGTGCCTGGGGGTGCTGGGCGGCCAGCAGCCGGATGTCCTGCGGATCCTCGGGCCGCACCTGCTCCAGCACCCTGGCCCCCGCCTGCGGGTGGGCATACGCCGCCCGCCGCACGTCCACGTCGGAATCGGCTGCAAGCCGCTCCAACACTTCCGCAGGGAGGGCCGGGTGCTGGGCCACGGCCTGCCGCACCCGCCAGTCCTCGTCCTGCGCGAGGGCCAGGAGCGTTGAAGGCGGGGCTTCGGGGTGGGCGGCCACCAGCCTGCGGGCCCGCTCCGGGCCCCACGCCAGCGTTTCCAGCCATTCCGGGGGCACCGGCTCCTGGCAGCGCACCCGCCGGTACAGCTCACCCGGGCGGATGTCCAGGCCGGGAGGGAAAACCCAGCCCAAAAAAAAGGTTTCCAGGGCTTCTTCGGGCGCGTTCGGATGGTCCGCTACAGCCTGCTGCACATCGGCGTCGGGGTCGCGGCCCAGCTGAACCAGCGCCTCGGGTGGCGTGGAGGAGTTCTGGGCTACCGCCTGCCGCACCCGCCAGTGGTCGTCCTGGGCCAGGTTCAGCAAAACGGCCCCTGGGGTGCGTGGATTTTCGGCGACCCGCGCCCGCACATCGGGCTGTTCGTCCTGGGCCAGCCGCTCCAGGCCGGACAAGGGGGTCTGGGGTTGCAGGGCCACGGCCTGGCGCACCTCGGGATCGAAGTCGTGAGCCAACCTGGCCAGAACCCCGGGCGGGGTTTTGGGGTTCTGGGCTATGGCCAGGCGGGTGGGCCCGTCGGGGTGGCCGTGGTAGTCCTCCAGCATCTCGGGCACCACATGCGGGTGGGCCATGACCAGCCGACGGCAGTACGGGCCCAGGCGGGCCAGCAGATCCAGGTGCTCGGCATAAAGGCTGGGGCTTCGTTGCTCCAGAAAATTGATTATATCCCAGAACCATGGGGCGTGGGGATTGTGGGCCGCAGCCTGGCGCACCTCCTCGTACTCGTCGGCCATGAGCTGCCCCAGGAGCCGAGAGGTGGCGCGGGGGTTGGCGGCCACCGCCTCGCGCACCGCCCGGTCGCCATCGCGGGCTAGCGGCTCCAGCCAAGGTTTGGGGATGCGGGGGTTGCTGGCTGCCGCGACCCGCACCCGCCAGTCGTCGTCGGTGAGCAGGCGCTCCAGGAGGGGGCGCGGAACCTGCGGATGCTTCGCCACCAGCGCCCGCACATAAGCCGACCCCTGCGCCAGGGCCTCGAGGGAAGCCTCTACCAGCAGCCCCTGCTCCAGTTGCTCGATGAGCTGTAGCTGCTCGGCGGGGGCCTTCGGGTGGGCCCGGGCCGCTAGGCGCACCTCCTCTTCATCGTCAAAGAGGAGCTTTTGCAGCACAGTGGGGGGCAGGTCGGCTTGCTCGAGCAGGGCCAGCCGCAGTGCGGTATCGGGCTCCTGGGCCAGGCGCGGGGCCAGCCAGGGCGGGGCCATCCCCAACAGCACCAGTTGGCGCAGCTCGAAGTAGTCCATGTCGGCCTCGCACCACTCCAGGGCTGCCTCGAGGGGCTCGCTCTCGAAGCCCACATGCAGCCGGGCGGCTTCGGCCACGGCGGGCAGGGGGTGGTCGGCCAGGGCCTGCAGGAACTCGCCAGGCACCCCGGGGTTTTGCAGCACGCTCAAAAGCGCCGGTGTATCGCCCTCCTTCAGCGCCCAGCGCAGCAGGTGGAGGGAAGCCTCGGGGCAGGCCAGCAATCGCCCTCGAGCATACCCCGGCATCTCCGCCAGCCAGTTGGCGTTTAGCAGCCAGAAGAGCTCCAGCACCGGGTTAGAAAGCACCGCCTCCGGAAAGTGCACCGCCAGCCGCCAGAGTACCTCCTCGGGGGTGTTGGGGTTGGCCGCCACCGCCCGGCGAACCTCGGCCTCGGGCCGCGAGGCCAGCGCCTTGAGCCGCTCGGGGGGGGTCTGGGGGTTCTGGGCTTCCTCGAGAAACGCCTTCATTTTATTCTGCCGATGGTCTATGGCCTTTAGTCAATGGTCGGGGCGGAACCAAAGCGCCTCAGCCCAGCACCAGCTCCCGGTGCTCCGCCAGATAGGCCTGCAAGCGGGGTTCTTCTCGCACCAACAGGGTAAAAACCCCCAGCCCTTGCTGTTTGAGCCGCGGATACAGGTCGGAGACCAGCAGCTGTACCCACTCGGAGGGGGCTACGTCCACCATCCAGCGGAAGGCGTTAAGGGCCTGACGGGCGTTCTCGGCACGGAAGGCCAGCCCCAGGGTCAGGGCATAGCGGGCCGAGGTTTCCTCGGGGAATGGGGGGCCCTCCCGGCCCTCCAGAATATCGCTCAGCGCTGGCAGCGCCTCGTAGA
This sequence comes from uncultured Meiothermus sp., assembly GCA_937950405.1. Taxonomy (GTDB): domain Bacteria; phylum Deinococcota; class Deinococci; order Deinococcales; family Thermaceae; genus Meiothermus. Next base: position 7,910 of record CALFDH010000071.1, on the reverse strand, counting down.
CCTGCACGTAGGCGGCCAGCTCGGCGGCTGCTGCCTCGCCTACTACCGGGGCAATGTCCAGCCCGGCTTTCAGAAGGTGCGAGGCCATCTCCCAGCTCCGCGGGCTGGGCCAGGCCGGGCTCTTGGCGTCCATCTGGTGCAGCAGGGCCGGGCGGAAGGACAGAAAAGCCAGGATGCGCTCGTGAATCCCGGCCTGCAGGCCATAAGCCTTGAAGCTGGCCAGGTCCGGGGTGACCTCGAGGTGAATGAAGCGGTTGGCCAGCGGGGCCGGCATGTCGAATACTGCCGCACGGTCTTCCTTGCGGTTGCCCGCCGCCCAGACAAACCAGCCCTCCGGCAGCTCGTACGAGCCCACCTTGCGATCCAGGATGAGCTGCTGGGCCATGCCCTGCATGGTAGGGGGGGCCATGTTCAGCTCGTCCAGGAACAGGATCCCCTCGCCTCCCTGGGGCAAAAACTCCGGCGGATACCACCGCGAAACCCCGTCCTGCGGCACCGGCAGGCCGCGTAGGTCGGTAGGGGCCAGTTGCGATAGCCGCACGTCAATAAAGCCGAGGCCATACTTGCGGGCAGTCTGGGCCACGATGGAGGACTTCCCCACCCCCGGCGGGCCCCACAGCATGGTGGCGATTTTCAAGCGATGCTCAATCAGTCCGCATAGATACGTGGCGAGTTCGGTTGGGCTCACGCGAATAGTGTGGGTGATGTGTGCGCGAATTTTGTAGGCAAATGAACATTCGCTCGTTGTTAAATTTGTGCTAAAGAGTTTTTGTACAGATACCGATAGCTGGAGGCAAAACGCTACCCGCCGAGCATCGCAGACCAGGTAGGCGCATGTCCTCTACTCCTCCAAAGCTTGGCCCGCAACTTGCGGCATGCGACATTTACACGAGGCCACCTGCCAACCCGAAAACCGCGCTGGCCCTCTCGTGGCAAACGATAAAAGCCTAGCCCCACCTCGAGAACGGATGCTCCACCAGATTGGCATTGAGGTAGCGGGGGTCGTGGGTCACTTCCTCCCCTACCCAGTCGGGCAGCTCGAGGGGTTGGTCGGGTGACTCGAGTTCCACCTCGGCCACCACCAAGCCCTGGTTCTCGCCGGCAAACTCGTCTACCTCCCAGACCCGCCCCCGGTACCAGGTGCGGTAGCGGGTTTTCTCGATGAGGGGCCGGAGGCAAAGCTGCTGGAGCAGCTCCTGGGCATCGGCCAGGGGCAGGGGGTACTCATACTCGAGGCGGGTCATCCCCTGGGTCTGACCCTTGATGGTGAGATATGCCTTATCGCCCGCAATGCGTACCCGCACGGTGCGGGCCTCTTCGCGGCACAGGTAGCCCTGGCGGTACGCCACCCCTACCGCCCCCTGTTTCCAGCTCAAAGAACGGGTCAGGAACTTGCGTTCGGTCTCGGAAGCCATACCCGATTGTAGCTACTGCACCTTCAGGGTGTGCTGCAATGAGTTGTAGCCCGTGGTAGCCTCCCAGACATTCGGATTGGCCAGCCGGATGGCGTACTCGGGGCGGCCCGCGAGGTTGGAGGCTGGGTCGGGCAGGTGCAGCAACACCTCGTAGTCGCCGGGGGGCATATCGCCCGGCAGGGTGGCCTCGAGCATCAAGGCCTGGGTTTTATCGGGTTCCCAGAAGCGCGGGTCGGTATTGATGGGGAAGGTAAAGGTCTGCTTGCTCGCTGTGTTGCGCAGGACAATTTGCACGCCTCGAGGCTTGATGGGGTTGGCAAAGCCATCATTGGCAACCTCGAGGCCCACCTGGAAGCGGCCCCCTCTACTCAGTTGTTCGGGAATGACTGCCCTCACCAGGCGGAAGCGATAGCCCAGGCGACGGGCCACCTCATCGTAGCAGCCCTCGCTCTTCCAGCGATCCAGCACCGGCTTGTACCAGGTGCCGCTGATAATTTGCCAATTAAAACGGCGCAGCTCGGCCAGGGCCACCGAACAGGCCTGCCGCGCCCCCAGGTTCACCTGGCAGGTCTCGCCCGCCACCGGGACATAGCGGCTGATTTTCTCCAGATACCCCTTTTGCCGGTCCCACTGGTTCCAGCTATACGTACCGGCGTCGTTTTCCCCGGCCAGGAAGCAGTCGTTGTGATGGCCTATGCGGGCCTGGTTGCTTCCATCGTAAGCCTGGCTGGCCGATAACGGCTGGGGGTATAACCGCTCGATGTCTTCCAGGGTACGAAGCTGAATCGGGATGCTCCTGGGCAGGGCTGCCAGCAGGGCCTGCACCAGCCGATTCTCGCTGGTGGGGTTGTCGAGGCCGTTGCTCGAGTTGTTCCACTCACCCCAGTAGCCAATAAACCCCGCCTGCACGGCAATGATCACATCCTGGTAGTCGTTCCATAAGGGTTTAAGCTGCTCGATGTGACCCAGCATTCGATCCAGCGGCGCGTCCTCGGTGCCGGTCACACCGGGGAAAGCGTAGTAGTGCCGCAGGATCAGCTTGATGCCTCCCTGCCGGGCGTTCTCGAAGCGGGTGCGCAGCAGGTTGAGGTAGTCCTGCGAGATGGGGCCATTGCGAAAATCGCTCAGCTTGACGTAGGCAAACACCACGCTGGCCGGAAAGTTGAACCAGCCTCCCGAGCGCACAAAGCGGTAGTCGTTGTTCTCCTGGAGCTGGAAGGCAATGTGGAAGCCCCGCTCGGGGTTGAGGAAATTCTCGTTGGAAGCCTGATAAGTTATGGTCTTTCCGCTCATCGGCGGCAGCACCGGCACGCTGCCTCCGGTACCGGGGGGTGTGACCCCGGTAGCATCGCCGCACCCCGGTAGCAATAGCCCTGCTGCTACCAATCCACTCCAAAGCAATAAAGGTCTGGACATCTGCATCACCGGGACAGTCTATGGGGCCATTCCAGGGGCTTTAGGTTAGAAAACCTTAAGCTCCATTAAGACTCCCTCTGAGCATAGCCACGGGCCAGAACAATTTGGGATCACCCATCCACAGGACACGCTCGAGGTAACGCTGCAAATAACAGCCTCCACACCCAGCCCAGGCCTCCTTTGCTTCGGAGAAACACCGGCTCCGTCGCACTGGTTTATCCCCTAATAATGCCTGCAGTAACCCCGTTTTCATGCAGAACCGGCCCCGGTTTCCTATAACCTAAGGAAAGGTTTATCGAGACTCACGTATGCGAACCCTCCCACGATCCAGCCTCATCGCCACCCTGGGTGCGCTGCTCCTGACCGGCTGCGCCGACCCACAGTTGGCGGGCATCCAGCCTGAGCAAACACTCCCCCTTTCCAGGCAAACCACCTTCGATGCCGCCGGCAGCGGGCAGGCCAGCTACTTTTGCCGTCGGGTGATCTGTGCGGGCGACGATGGCGAGAACCAGGCGGTGCGTGGCCTGCTGGAGTTCGACCTCGAGTCCCTCCCGAAAAACATTCAAAGCGACCAGATTGCCAGCGCCACCCTGCGCATCTACCAGGGCGAGTCCAGCCAAACCTATGCCCGGTTGCAAAGCCTGCTGGTCGAGCACATCCGTGTTCCCAACTTGCTGGATTTCGCGGCCTTCGTCACCCCTGCGCTGGAAACCACCCACAACGAAGCAGCCACCGAAGGCTACCTCGAGCTCGATGTTACAGAAGCCCTCCAGAGCGACCTGGCCCTGAGGCGACCCTCAGCGCAGTTCCGCCTGCGCTTCAGCCAGCCCACCAACCACGACCATCAAAGCAACCTGGCTCTATTCAGCACTGCGGACGATTACGCCCCACAGCTCCTTCTGCGTTTCCGACAGCCGTAAAACCTTTGGTTTTCTGATCGCGTGGGTTCTCTACAAGAACCGCTCCGGTTTAATTTTGGCTATCGGCTATAGACCATGAGCTATCGGCTTTATTGGAGCTTTCGGCCAATCAGAGCTGTCATGACCATACACGGTACTCCCCAGGCTGCCCCACACTACGGCACTACGGCACCCGCACCGTCTGGTTTAGCCTGTTGTAGCCCGTCGTGGCCTCCCACACGTCGGGGTTAGCCAGGCGGATGGCGTACTCGGGGCGGGCTGCGATGCTCGGGTAGGGGTCGGGGAAGTGCAGCAAGACCTCATAGCTGCCCGGCGTTATCCCTGCGGGGAGGGGCTGGTCTACCTGGATGGTCTGGGTACTGCCTGCAAACCAGCGACGGGGATCGGCGTTTACGCTCAGACTGTAGACCTGACGGCTCTGGGTGTTGCGCAGTACCACCCGCACCGGGCGGGGGTTGAAGGGCGCGGCCCAGCCGTCGTTGCGTACGGTGAAGCTCAGGCGCAGACGGCCTCCACTGGCCACCTCGGGCACTACCGACTGGGTGAGCGCAAAGCGGTAACCCAGCTTGCGGGCAATGGTGTCGTAGATGCCCCACTGCCGCCAGCGATCGATGTTGCCGAAGTCGTTGGAGATCCAACTCCAGTTAAAACGGGCCAACTCATCGAGCTGCCCCTGGGGGGTGCGGCGGTTGTAGGGGTCGGAGCCCGCTTCCGGCACATCACCGCACATCTCCCCCCCAATGGGCATGTATCGGGACATGCCCTGGAGGTAGTTGCGGTCAGTGGTGCGCTGGGGGTCGCCCCAGGCGTAGGTGCCGGCATCACTCTGGTTGACCATAAAGCAGTCGTTGTGGTGACCCAGCCTCGAGCCGATAAAGCTCGCATTAAACGCCTGTGCCTCGCTAATACCGCCCGGCACAAACAGCCGCAGGTGCTCCACAGTGCGCAGTTGTACCCGCCTGTCGGGCGGTAGGGCCGCCAGGAGGGCATTCACCAGTTCGCGCTTGTTGTCGGCGCTGTTCATCTCGCCGTGGTCGCCCCACTCGCCCCAAGCGCCCAGAAACCCGGCTTGCAGCGCCACAATCACATCGGCATATTCCCGCAACAGAGGGGTCAGTTGGCGGATATGGCCCAGGATGGTGGCCTTGGTCGAACGCGGCGTGCCCCCCCAGGTGTACCAGAAGCGGACCGAACCCTTAATGCCTGCGTCGCGCATCCCCTGAAGGCGGCCCCGCAGTTGGTTCAGGTAGGTATCGGAGATGGGACCTCCCTGGAAGGGCTCGAGGCTGATGTAAGCCTGAATGAGCGTGTAGCCACGCTCCCGCATCCCCGGCAGATTCACCCCGGCCAGCGAGGTCGAGCCCTGACTGTAGCCCAATTGCACCCCAGGTCGGAAGCCCCGCTCGGGGTTGAGGAATACCTCGTCGGTGGAGGAATAGGTCATGGTCTTGCCGCTCAAAGGCGAGGGGTTGGGGTTGGAATCGGTGGGCGGATTACCCTGGGTTTGGGTTCCACAGGCAGCCAACAGGGCCAATAACAGCAGGCCCAGGAGGGGGCGCGTGTTCACTACAAAACAGGTCAGTCGCATACGCATCACGCCCAAGGCTATTGAGGGGCTTTGGGCGTGACGTTAGCTGGATATTAAGTCACGTTAAGGGTAACACACATTCACGGTAGATGAGATTTTCCTGACCTGGACATGTCTTGCTCATTAATTTTCCTTAAAACGCTCTTCACAATAATTGAGCCATCCGGGGTTGAGAATCCCCTGTCCCAGTCAAGACCGTTGCCGCCCGTCGGGGCGGCAATATCGGTACAGTACACGATGTCCCCTCGTAACACCAGACGACAGGCCAGGCAGGTTGCAAACCACTACGCGAGAAATACGGCTTTACCCGCTCAACTCCGTGCCAGCGCCCCCTCGAGGGTCTTCTCATAGACCCCCAGGTAGCGGGGCAACACCACCTCGGGCCGGAAGCGCTCGATGGCCCGGGCGCGGGCGGCCTCGCCCATGTTGCGGCGACGGGTACGGCTCGTGAGGATCTCCAGACTGGCCTCGAGCATCCCCTGTACGTCGCCCATCGGGCGCAAAAAGCCGGTTCGGCCCTCCTCGATGAGTTCGGGCAGCCCCCCCACCCGGCTCGCCACCACCGGCACCCCACTGGCCATGGCCTCCAGGGCCACCAGCCCAAAGGACTCCTGCTCAGAGGGCAGCAAAAACAGGTCGGCCACGCTCATGAACTTCTCGATGCTGGGGGTGGACTCCAAAAACTGCACCCGCCCGGCAATCTCGAGGTCGTGGGCCAGCTCGATGGCATCCTGGCGCAAGGGCCCCTCCCCTATCATGAGCATCCGTGCGGGCATCCGCTCCACAATGCCCGCAAACACCCGCAAAGCATCCAGCGGGCGCTTGACTGCGCGGAAGTTGGAAACGTGCATCACGATGGCCTCTTCGGGCTGGGCAAAACGGGCCCGGTACGAGGGGTCGCGGTTGGGCTTGAAGCGCTCGGGGTCAACCCAGTTATAGATCACCTCAATCTCGCGCTCCACCCCCAGCTTCTGACGGGCATCCTGGGCCAGCGAGTTGGAGACCGCCGTCACCGTATCCGAGGAGCGCACGGCATGCTGGGTGGTTTTGGCGAAGGCCGGTTCCCGCCCCACCAGGGTTACGTCGGTGCCGTGCAGGGTGGTCACGACCTTGATATCCAGCCCCATGTCGCGGGCCAGGATGGCGCTGGTAGCGTGGGGAATAGCGTAGTGGGCATGCACCAGCTCAATTTTGAAGCGCTCAATGAGCTCGGCAATGGAGTTGGCCGCCGTAAGCGGGGTCAGGGGCTCCTGGAACAGGGGGTAGTCGGCGCTTAAAATCTGGTGAAAATGCAGCGAACCCGCCCGCAGGGGTCTCTTGAGCAGGCCCAGCCAACGGGCCACACTCTGTTTGGAGGCCTGGAAAATACGGCCCAGCCCCCCTACCGGGTCCTGACCCATCGAGATGGGGCTTGCACCCAGCAGGTTGCTGCTCAGGCCCAGCTGGCTCAGCCTCTCTTCGGTCAGGCGAAAGGGCCGCTCGGTGGCCACCACATGCACCCGGTGCCCCAGCCCCGCCAGGGCCAGCGCCAGCTCGGTAGCCACCACCCCTGAACCCCCTGCACTGGCATGGCAAAGAATTGCTATGTTCATGCAACCTCCCTTCAAGCGGTCTTTTCGATCAGGACGGTGCCACCCTCTAAAACAGTGCCTCCATACTGAGCGTGCCAGGTCAGCACAGCTTCAGATATGAACATCACCTCCAGAGAGCGCGCTCAGGTTAAAGCCCGGAGGTGAGAACTGGGCTAAGGCCCAGTTTAAGAAAACTTAAAGACCGGCCTTCATGAAAACCGGTTGCTACCCATCATTGGCGGATGCCCAAGAAAAGAACGGATAATACCAATCGGCGTTTGGATCGAAGTTGATTCGTTCAAATTATCAAATTATGCCGTTGCTATTACGTAATTTGCCACACTTGAGTGTAGAATTATCGTAGTGGTCAAATATATCGGCTCCAAACGTGCGCTTTTACCCTGGATTACCGGGGTAGTGGAGCAGATTGATGCCATCAGCCCCCTCAAAGACGCCGTGGATCTGTTCTCAGGTAGCGCCCGCGTGGGCCATGCGCTCAAGAAGATGGGGCTCTTCGTCACCGCCAACGACCTCCACACCTACGCCCTGGTGCTGGCCCAGACGCTGGTGCAGGCCAACCGAACCCAGTACCCCCCCGAGCGCCTCGAGCCCATCCTGAAGCGGCTACACCGGCTCAAGGGCAAGAGCGGCTGGTTTACCCGCACCTACTGCCAGGAGTCGCGCTTTATCCAGCCCCATAACGGCGCCCGCATCGAGGCCATCCGCGAGCGAATTGAACAGGAAGCTGCCAGCGATGAAACCCTGCGGGCCATTTTGCTCTACAGCCTGATGATTGCCGCCGACAAGGTAGACTCCACCACCGGCATCCAGATGGCCTATCTGAAGCGCTGGGCGCCGCGCTCCTTCAACGAGTTGCGGCTCGAGTACCCGCCCCTGCTCCCCGGCGAGGGGCAGGCCTTGCAAGCCGACGCCCTGGAAATTGCCCCCCAACTACAGGCCGACCTCTTCTACCTCGACCCCCCCTACAACCAGCACTCCT
>CALFDH010000070.1 GCA_937950405.1 uncultured Meiothermus sp. | reverse complement strand
CAGGAAAATGGACTCCCTCAGGTGCGGAGCTTTGTGCGCTACGACCCCAGCGCCTTCATGCAACTGAGCGAGTCCACCCTGCGAACGCTGGAAATTTACGAGCCGAGTTTTGTGGGGGACCGAAGCGAGGAGCGTACCCTGCTGGGGGTGTTGGGTCTGACCCGTACCGCGCCCGGACGACGCTTGCTGCGGGCCTGGTTGCGGCATCCACTGGTGGAGGAGGCCCCCTTGCAGGCCCGGCTGGACGCTGTAGAGGCGCTGGTGCGTGACGGCGTGCTGCGAGCCGAAGTACGCAAGATTCTGTACCGGATGCACGACCTCGAGCGCCTCGCAGCCCGCTTGCTGGCCGGAAGGGCCAGCGCCCGCGACCTTTCGGCCTTGCAGCGCAGCTTGTTGCTCTTACCCGAGCTATCCGGGCTTCTGGGCGGTTTGGGGCCCCTCTCGAGCCTGTCTGAGCGGTTGCCCAGCCTGAGCCACGTGGCCGAGCAGATTGCGGCCTCCCTGGTCGAAGACCCCCCCCTGAAAATCACCGAAGGGGGCCTGATTCGGGAAGGCTTTGACCCTGAGCTGGACGAATTGCGCCACCGGGCCGAGGAAGGGCGGGCTTGGATTGCCCGGCTGGAGGCCGAGCAGCGCGAAAAGACCCGCATTCCCAACCTCAAGGTGGGCTACAACGCGGTGTTTGGGTATTACCTCGAGGTCACCCGCCCGCACTACGCCCTGGTTCCCCAGGACTGGCGCGCCCTCCAGACCCTCAAGGACCGGATGCGCTTCAGCACCCCCGAGCTCAAAGAACAGGAGCGCAAAATCCTGCAAGCCGAGACCGAGGCCATTAAGCGCGAATACGCAGTGTTTTTGGAGTTGCGCGAGCAAGTCGCTCAAACCTCCGACGAGGTGCGCCAGACCGCTCTGGTGCTGGCCGAGCTGGACGTATACGCCGCGCTGGCCGAGGCTGCGGTGGAGTACAGCTACAGCCGCCCCCGCTTCTCGCGCGATGGCACCCTGAGCATCCGGGCGGGTCGGCACCCGGTGGTGGAGCGCAGCAGCCTGTTCATCCCCAACGACCTTTCCATGAGCCCTTCGGCCCGGCTTCTGATCCTGACCGGGCCCAACATGGCCGGAAAGTCTACTTATCTGCGCCAGACGGCCCTGATTGCCCTGCTGGCCCAGATTGGCTCCTTTGTGCCTGCCGAGTCGGCCACGCTGCCCCTTTTTGACCGCATCTATACCCGTATCGGGGCTTCGGACGACATCGCGGGTGGGCGCAGCACCTTCATGGTGGAGATGGAAGAGCTGGCTACCATTCTGCACCACGCAACCGCCCAAAGCCTGGTGCTGCTGGACGAGATTGGGCGGGGCACCAGCACCTACGACGGCCTGGCCCTGGCCTGGGCTGCCTGCGAACACCTGCACGACCGGGTACGGGCCTACACCCTGTTTGCCACCCACTACTTCGAACTCACCGCCCTGCCCGAGCGCATGGCCGCCGCTCGCAACGCCCATGTAGCGGCTAGGGAGGAGGCGGGCGGGCTGGTGTTTTATCATCAGGTTTTGCCGGGGCCAGCCAGCAAAAGCTACGGGCTGGAAGTGGCCCGGCTGGCGGGCCTGCCCGCAGAGGTCTTGCTGCGGGCTAAAAGCGTGATGAGCGGGCTGGAAGCCGGCCAGAAGGGGTTGTCCAAGGAAGTGCTGGAAGAACTTCTAGCACTCGACCTGGTTCGCACCAGCCCCCTGGACGCCCTGCTCTTTTTGCGCAAACTGCAGGAGATGCTCAAGGGCCTTACTCCAGAGGTCCTCGAGGCCCCTGGGGCCTGACCGCCATGATTCGCAAACTGCCCCCTGACCTGATCCGCGAGATTGCGGCGGGGGAGGTGGTGTCGGGCCCTGCCGATGTGGTGCGGGAGCTGCTCGAGAACGCCCTCGACGCAGGCGCAACCCGGCTATACCTCGAGCTGTGGGGCGGCGGGCTCGACAAAATTGTGGTGAGCGACAACGGAACCGGCATCCCCAAAGACCAGCTGGCCCTGGCCCTGGAACACCACACCACCAGCAAGCTCACCAACCTGCAACAGATCACCACCCTGGGCTTCAGGGGCGAGGGTCTGTGGGCCATCCGCCAGGCTGCTAGGGTGCGGCTCACCTCGAGGCCCCCCCACCAACTGGGCGGCGCAACCCTGGTAGCCTTTCAAGATGAGCTCGAGCTCCAGGAACACCCGGCCCCCGCCGGAACCCAGGTCGAGGTCACCACCCTCTTCAGCCACCTGCCCGCCCGCCGAAACGCCCTGGAGGCCCCGGCTGCCGAAGGGCGCAAGGTGGTGCACCTGGTCTCGCGCTACCTGCTGCACCGCCCAGAAATCGCCCTGCAACTGGCGGTGGATGGCGAAGTGAAAATCGCCCATGCGGGAGGTGGCTTTGGCGAAGTTGCCAAACTGCTGTGGGGTTCGGTGGTGGCCAATCGATTGTTGCCCCTGGAGGCCACCGACGGGCCTTTTCGTTTATCGGGCTTGCTCTCGCGCCCCGAGCTTTCGCGCCCCCGTCGCGACCGGCTGCTGCTGGCCCTGAATGGCCGCCCGGTGGAGTGGCCAGAGCCCCTGTTGCAGGCCGTACTGGCGGCCTACAAAGAACTCCTGCCCCACGGCCAGTTTCCAGTGGGCGTGCTGAACCTGGACATCCCTGCCGAGCACTTGCTGGTTAACACCTCACCCGATAAATCCCGCGTAAAGCTGGTTCGGCTGGAGCCCGTGCTGGGGTTTGTCTCCCAGGCGGTGCAGAACCTGCTCTCGGCCCACTCGCTGGCCCGGGCCTTGCCCGAACCCACCCCCATGACCGGCCCTTCTCCGGTGCAGCGAACCCGCTTTCCCAGGCTTCAATACCTGGGCCGCTTCCGCGAGCTGTACCTGCTGGCCGAGTCGGGCGACGAGCTTTACGTAGTGGATCAGCACGCCGCCCACGAACGCATCCTTTACGAAGAGTTGTCCCGCCGCTACCGCGAAGAGCCCCCCCTCGAGCTCCCCCACCCCGAACTGGTTTCGCTTGCCCTGGGCGAGGAACTCAACTTTGCCGAACGGGCCCATGAGCTCGAGCAGGCCGGGCTGTTGCTCGAGCCTTTCGGCCCCGGCAAATACCGCATCCGTACCATTCCAGCTTTTCTGGCCGGGCACCCCTCGCTCATCCCCGAAGTGGTGAAAGGCAGTCTGGGAGCGCCCAGCTTTGCTGAAGCCTGGCGCAATGTGCTGGCCCGGCTGGCCTGCCTGCCCGCCATCAAGGCCGGACATCCGCTGGCCAGCGCTACCGCCCAGGCCCTGCTGGATACCCTGGCCAAGTGTGAGCTGCCCTGGGTCTGCCCCCACGGGCGGCCTACCACGTTGGTGATGGGTGAACTGGAGCTAGCCCGGCGTTTTGGACGGCGCGGCCTCCGTGCAGTGGAGCGCTCAAAAGTTGAAAATATATAGCCCTATTGCCATTGGGATACCCGCGCTGGGTATCTCGGTAGTTACAATGTAACGTTGGCGTATCTCACAAATTGAAGCCTCTGGGACTGAGAAAATACAAAATATCTCGACCGTCAAAAATTAGATGGGAGGAGGCTTGCATGAATGAGCAAGATAAGGAAGTAATGTCAACTGAAGATAGCCCTGTGTCCCCCGAGGAAATGACCCGCCGGGCGTTCTTGAAGAAATCCGCCGTTGCGGGCGCAGCCGTGGGGATGATGGGCCTGGCTTCAGCCCAACAAGCCACCGCCGATCAGGTGGTGCGTGGCAAGAACCCCAAGCTGGTGGTGCTCTCCTCGCGCCCGGTGGTGATGGAGTCCACGCTGGAGATTCTGGGCTCCGAACGCATTACCAGCAAGGCCAATCTCTTCATCCGCAACAACATCGACCTTCCGGGTCTCAACACCACCGAGCCCAACGTGCAGCCGGGCTGGGTGGTGGAGATTGGGGGGCTGATAGATGCCCCTTTCCGCATCACCGTAGAAGAGCTCTCCAAGCTCCCGCAGACTGAGGTGACGAGCGTGCTGCAATGCTCCGGTAACGGCCGCTCGTTCTTCAATCCTCGGCCCTCAGGAAACCCCTGGACCTATGGCGGGGTGGGCCAGGTCACCTGGCGGGGGGTGCTCCTCAAGACCCTGCTCGAGGCCAAAGGGGTCAAGTTACGCGACAACGCTCGCTTCATCACCATGAATGCCTCTACCCAGGGCGGCGCCCAGCCCTACGAGAAGAGCTTCCCCATCAGTGTGCTGGAGTACAACAGCGCCATGCTGGCCCTGGGCATGAACGGCGAACCCCTGCCGGCTGTACACGGCGGCCCGGTGCGGCTGGTGGCCGCCGGCACCTTTGGTACGCCTAACGTGAAGTGGCTCGTCAAGCTCGATTTTACCGCCGGTGAAAGCACCGGCAACGAACAGGTGCCCCGCTACCGGGTGCCGGTGCTTCCGGGCTGGAACACCCCCATCCTGCCCACCCAGCCGGGCAGCCGCTTCAACTACACCCTGGACAACTCCCGCCCCAACTGGGGAGCTAACATCAACTCCTTCATTCTATCGCCGCTGCCGGGTGCTTCCGTAAAAGGGCGCCTGGTAGAGGTTCGGGGCGTGGCCTGGAACGATGGCCTGGTTCCCGTTGAGTCCGTGGAGGTCTCGGTCAACGGCGGAACCACCTGGCGCAAGGCTATCATTGAAGGCAACGAGGGCAAGTTCGGCTGGTACCGCTGGGTCTCGCCGCAGTTACTCGCTCCCGGCGACTACGAGGTCATGGCCCGTGCCACCGACGCCCTGGGCCGCACCCAGCCTCTGAACGGCAACGTCTGGTGGAACGAACGCGGTTATGAGTGGAACGGGGTAATGCGGGTCAAGTTCAAGGTCACCTGAACGGATAGCACCGCACCCACCGGCAGCCCGATACCCCCGGTTGCCGGTTGCTTTTTTAGAACTTCTTTAGTTTTGTTCGAAACTAAACAAGGCGCGCAAAAACGTCCATCAGAGAATGCTATGCTTTTAGATCAGGGAGGATAAGTACACATGAAAGCCCGATACCTGGTATGGGTAATGCTACTAGCAGCCGTCGTTTTTTGGATGGGCCTTGGCCAGAACGCGCTTCCCGAGGGGCCTGGCCGCGAACTCGTTTTGCAGAAGTGCCAGACCTGTCACGAAATTGGTTTTGTCACCCGTGAGCGGCAGACCCGCGAGCGCTGGGATAGCCTGATCACGGAGATGCAGGGCTATGGTCTCAGGCTGAGCCCCGAAGAACGTGCCACGATTCTGGACTATCTGGCCACCCGCCTGGCTCCGGGCGCGGCAGCTCCGGCGCCCACCCAAACCCAGGCTGCTACCTCGGCCAATGGGGCACAGGTCTACAACAACTGCATCGGTTGCCATCAGGCCAATGGCGCAGGTATTCCAGGGGCCTTCCCACCCCTGGCCGGGCACGTGCCCGAGATTCTGGCGGCCCAGGGCGGGCGTGAGTGGTTGATTCAAGTCATGCTTTACGGCCTGCAAGGCCAGATTAGCGTTAAGGGTGCTAGCTACAACGGGGTCATGCCAGGCTACGCCCAGTTGAGCAATGCGGAAATCGCGGCGGTACTCACCCACATTGCCACCCAGTGGGGTAATGCGCTGCCTTCCGGCCAGGCTGCTTTTACCGAGGCCGAGGTGCAGGCCCAGCGGGGCAAGAACCTGAGCGTGCAACAGGTGCTGGCAGCGCGTCAACAGCTTGGCCTGCGATGAACACGGTTTTATCCCTTCACGCCGGGCAGGGCAACACCCTGCCCAAACCCCCCATTCCTCAAGCAGTGCTGGTGGCCGGCAAAGGCCTGGAGGGAGATCGGCATTTCGGCAAGCACCCCGACCGTGCGGTGCTAATTGTAGGGCGTGCACCCTATGACCTGGCTGCTCGAGCGGGCATCCTGCTACCCTCTGGAGCGCTGGGCGAGAACATTCTGGTGGACTTTGACCCCCACCAGCTGGAGCCTGGGGCCCACCTTCAGATCGGAACGGCGTTGCTGGAACTGACCACCGTCTGCACGGTATGCAGCTCCCTCTCGGTGTTCGACCTGCGCTTGCCCAAGGTGCTTCAGGGTCAGCGCGGCCTGTACGCCCGGGTGCTTATAGGTGGAGTGGTTCAGGTCGGCGATGTGGTGCAGGTTCTCTCGAGGCAAACTGCCTAGGGCAGTTCAGGAGACCACCTCCGGCTGGGGTGGCGTCGTTGGAGAGGTGAACTGTCGCCCGGCGTCGAACCACCCCGCATGCGCAGTTGGCGGAGTAGGCTAGACACATGCAAATCCTTTCAGCGGAGGAAACCACTGCACTCCTCCCCTACCCAGCCCTGGCCAAGGCCATTGCCCAGGTTCTATCCGACCACGCCAGGGGTCAGATAACCGCTCCCGAACGCCTGGTTGTGCCGCTGGCAGGCGGCGCAACCCTGCTTTTGATGCCCGCTGCGGACCCTTCCATCACCGTGACCAAGCTGGTAACCGTACACCCCCCTCAACACCCCAGCGTACGGGCCGAGGTCTGGGTGATGCGTACCGAGACCGGCGAACGCCTAGCCTTGCTGGAGGGTTCGGTGGTGACGGCCCGCCGCACGGCTGCGGTGTCGTTGCTGGCCGCCCAAACCCTGGCCCTCAACCCCACTGGCCCGCTCCTCATCATTGGAGCGGGCGTCCAGGGCAGAAGCCACCTGGAAGCATTCCAAGAGGGCCTGGGAACCGACAAGGTGTATGTTTATTCGCGCAGCTTCGAACACGCTGAAGCGCTGGCCTCATATGCCCGCCAACGCCGCATGCTGGCCCAGGCCATTACGGTGCTGGAGCCCGCCCTGGAGGAGGCCAGCCTGATTGTCTGCGCCACCACCAGCCGCACTCCTGTGCTATTCAACGCCGCTCCAGATGCGTTTATCGCTGCGGTGGGCGCTTACCGGCCCGACATGGCCGAGGTCGCGCCGGAGCTGGTACACCAGGCCCAGCTTTTTGTGGACACGCTCGAGGGCGCGCACTCGGAAGCGGGCGATTTACTACAGGCCCGGGTAGATTGGAGCCAGGTGCAGTCGCTGGAATCAGCTCTGCACCATGCCAGACCAAAGGCCGGGATAGTGCTGTTCAAGAGTGTGGGCCACGCCTTATGGGATCTGGCCGCGGCTCGCCTGGCCGCACAGGCGCTGAGCCGATAAGCTATGGGCATGTACCTGACCGTGCTCTGTACCGTGCCCGATGCCACTACGGGCCAGACAATAGCCCGAACCCTTGTGCACGAGGGCCTGGCCGCTTGCG
>CALFDH010000069.1 GCA_937950405.1 uncultured Meiothermus sp. | reverse complement strand
CGTAGGCCTCGAGGCTGCCCCGCTTGAGACCGTAGTA
Source organism: uncultured Meiothermus sp. (assembly GCA_937950405.1). Taxonomy (GTDB): domain Bacteria; phylum Deinococcota; class Deinococci; order Deinococcales; family Thermaceae; genus Meiothermus. Next base: position 20,199 of record CALFDH010000069.1, on the reverse strand, counting down.
GCGCAAGAAGGCCTCGCCGGTCAGGTAGCCGGGTTTGCCTTGAAGGGCTTGAGCAGCCAGTAGATTGGGGGGTTCCATGAAATAGTGAGGTCTGAGCTGCCCGTGCAGGTCGGTGCTGAATAGCAGCGTAGCGTTGCCAAAGGCGGGAAGGTCGTACAACTGCTCGGGGCGCTCCATGGCCTGGGCAAAGGCTTTGGGGGAGGCAATGCCCAGGGCCAGCAGGAGTTGTACCAGTTCACGTCGGGTCATAACACCTCCACTCCCAGGCCCAGATGCCTGCCAGGGAACGCGTTGGGATGGGTAAAATTAGCGCTTCAGCGCGGGCTTGGTATTAAAGTCCGAGGCTGGGTCGAGCAGGTAGGCAACCACGTGGGTAATCTCCTCCGGCTTGAGCAGGCCCCCATGTCCGAAGCGGTACATCACCGTACAGGGGAAGTAGGCCCAGGTGTTGTAGATTACCTCGTAGGTGTACTTCTGGATGGCCTCGGAGGTGCCCCGCTGGCCGTACTTTTCCAGGCTGGGGCCCACATTACCCCCAATGTTGAGGGGGGAGCCCACATGGCAGGAGAAGCAGTTGCCCCGCGCCAGGGTGTTGAAGATGGGCTCGCCCTGTTTCCAGTCACCCAGCAGCTTGCCATCGGCGGGGTACTTGATGCTCTTGCGCTGCTCTTCAATGAAGGGGCCCAGCACCTCGGCGGGTAGCTTGTTGCGATGAATGGAGCAAAGCGCCTGGTCGGGGGCTTGCTTGAGCAGCACGTTAGCGTAGTTCTGGCCGCCAGCCTGGATCAGCCGTTGGAGCTCGGCGTTAATGTATGACTGGCTGGTTTGACCACTGGCCAGGCCCAGGAGCATGAGAAGCAAGGTGGGTAGATAGAATCGCCGCACAAGACCTCCCTAGCGTATGAAACCTGGCAAGTCCATCTGCGCCCCGCTGGCCTGCACATTCATGAATAGGGTTAGGGCGATGATGGGCTCAGAGTAGAAGTCGGGGGCGGGCATGCTCAGGTTGCTGTAGCAAGCCCGGATGCGGTCGGCCATGGTCCAGGCCTGGTCGTTGGAGTAACGGAAGGCCGGCCAGTGGCTGGCGGCGCGCTTGTCCTTGAGGATGTCCGAGTAGGGAAGCACCCCCGCGCGCTTGCCCACGTAGCTGACGTGGCAGGTGGCACAGCCCATGTCCCGTGGCCCGGCCCGCAGGTAGAAAAGCTGCTCGCCGAGTTGGTAGAGCTTTTTCTCCTGGGGCATCAGCGGGCGCACCGCAACGGGCTGCTCGTTCGATAAAGAGGCGATGTAAAAAGCAATAGACACTACGTCACTGCGCTTGATTTCCTGCGGCTGGAAGCCCTGGAGCCGGATCATGCAGGAGCGGATGCGCGAGTCCAGGTCTTCCACCTTGCGGGTGTCGAAGAAGTAGCGGGGCAGCCGCCCGACCACGCCTTCGAGCTTGCCCGGCCCTCGACCGAAGTCGCAGGCCTCGAGGGAGGCATTCTTGGGGCCGCGCTTGGTCTTGAAAAGCTGCTCTCCTTGCTCTACGTACAGGTCGCTGGGCAGAATGCCCCCGCTCTGTTCCAGAAGCTGCTTCTTTTGCTTCTCGGCCTCCTTGACCGGATCGTCCTCTTCCTGGGCCAGTACCACGAGACTGAAGAGGGCCAGAACTGCCGCCCCTACCAAACGCCAGAAGCGACCCATCCACACACCCCCTAGGCCAACGTGAGGTCTGCAGTTTTCTCGCCGGTTTGGCCTGTGAGATCCTTGCAGGTGACCTTGATCTGACCTGCTTTGCTGGCCTTCATCTTGAAGGCGAACAGGGGGTTCGCACTGGTGCCGGGGCCGGGTTTGACCTGAGCGATGAGCTGGTTGTCCATCAGGACGTTGAGTTCGGTGATGTGGTCGGCAGGAATCACCTTGCCGCTGGCATCCCGACGGGTGCCAGGTTCCATGGGGTGCTGGGCGACGATCTGTACACGCACTTCTTCGCCTGCCTTGGGCTTAGCGGGGGTAAAACGAACCAGGATATTAATGGGCATTGCACACCTCCTTAACCGCAGCCACCCACGGTGACGCGAACCGACTGCGAAGCCATCAGGAACTTGCCGTCTTTGGTCTCGACAATGGCCCGTACCGGGGCAGTCTCGGCTACCCGAACGCGGGTGGCGTAGTAGGGCAGCACCCCGTTAAGAACCACCGTGAAGAGCAGCGGGTTGGCGTTCTTGTCGCTGAAGCAGTGAATGGCCTTGACCTGATCGGCGGGCAGGCTGGCTTCAATCTCGACCGGCACGTTGGCGCCCGACTCGGCAATCGTGGGGGCGACCAGCTTGACCTGCTGCGAAACGGTCAGATCCTTGAAGCCTTTGCCCAGCACCTGTTGTAACCCCTTTTCGAGGTTGGCGATGTCCTCGCCCTCGAGGGCGCTCTGGGCCAGCGCCGAAGTAAGCTGGGAGGCCAACATGGCACCGGCGACGGCTCCTGCCGAGGCTTTGAGAAACTTCCTTCTATCCACAACCTTCACCTCCTGCTTTCGCACAGATTTGCTGAAGTTCTTTCAGAAACTGCGCTCGAGTACGACTGCCAAACAGCCGACCCACTTCTTTCCACGCACCCCCCTGGGGTGCGAAGAAAACAAAACTAGGAACGCCAAAAGCCCGCATCTGGGCACTGAGGGCCCGACCCTCGGGGCTCTGGTTGTCCACACTGGCCACCACAAAACGGCGCTCGAGGGTTCTCGAGACCGCCGCATCGGAAAAGACATGGGTGTTCATCTGGTCACAATAGGGGCAGGTCTCGCCCCAGAAATAGACCATCAGGATGCGGCCATACGACTGGGCATACTGGCTAGCCTGGGCGTAGGGATACCAGCGGTCAAAATCCACTCCCTGGGCTTTGACCGATAGTAAAGCCGCAATCAGCGTGATGATTAACAATCGAATCATAGAGTGTTTTCAGTTTGTGTATACCTACTATTTATACTGTCCAGGGGTATTCACGTCAACGGGTTGTCAAAACCAGTGCTGGGTCGGTTTGCGCGGATATGGCCTTCTGTACGGGAATTTCTGCTCTAACCGGTGGTATTCCTTTTGGATATGTCTCCTATCACCCCTGGTGTGACGTGCGCACCCCTGCTCCTGACCGAACGCGAATCCCGTCCAGGGTTTGCTGTTCTGCCTGAATCACAAAAGGTAAGATTTGCCAGACAACACTGCCTCGCTACTCTCTAAGTCTACTGGTCAATTCTGTACGCAGTCAGTAGCTCCACACAGTAAAATCCACGTGTTTTTTATCCAGACCAAATGTGTTCAAAGCGGTGTTGCAACGAACGTCTGAGCTATGTGATGTTACCTCTTGTTTTTTGTGTTGCTTGCTATTAAATTCGTAGCATAGGTACCCTCTACAGGTATACGCTACAACTAGCCTTTGTTTGCAAGGGAGGAATCATGAATCGCTGGTTGGTAATGCTGGTGTTCTTTGCAATCGTCCTGGCGACCTCACCAGGCCAGGTAGCCCCCGACTTTCGGCTGCGCGATGCTTCCGGCAAGGTCTACACCCTGGCCAGTTTCAAGGGGAAGCCAGTAGTGATCACTTTCTGGGCAAGCTGGTGTCCTATCTGTAAGGCCGAGTTCCCCAAACTGCACCAGCTGGCCCAGCAGTACAAGGTGCCCTTTGTGGTCATCAGCCGGGAGCCCAGAGACACCGACCAGGTGGTGCGCGACTACATGAAGAGCTACCCCAACTTTTTACCGTTGCTGGCCCTGCCAGGCGGAGATAACCCCGTGGCTGTGGCTAACCGTTATAGAGCGCTGGGGCAGCCCTGGACGTTTGTGCTGGATGGTGAGGGAAAGGTGGTTAACCTGTATGCAGGCAAGGTAGAGGTAGATGCACTCAAGGACGACCTTGCGCTGGCCGGATACGAGTAGTCCGGCCAGGTTGAGGTGGATTATTGAACAGTTGACAGGCGGGTAGCCCTTCAGTCTGTCTTAACTCTGGAGCATGCTCTTTGGTAGGGTTGATACCTCGGGACTTGTATATCGCTTTTGGGTCACTTCTGAGCAGATTTGGTATAAAAACGAAAACACCTGCCATTCCGAGGAGGCGTTAGCCGACGAGGAATCCGGTACTGCACATGGCTAGTGAATGTTGGGGAAGGTGGCGGATCGGATTCCTCGCTGCGCTCGGAACGACTCTTCTGACTGGGTTTTTGTGCCTTTCGCGTCACCGTTCTAAGTATTACCGATGCACCCGTTCGTGCTTGTACGGATATTTATAGCTCAGTTAAGGGTACGCTCCTTGTGCATAAGCGCGGCAAGATTGAAAACAATATCTTTGGAAAGGCGATCAAACTCGCCCTCGAGCATAGCCTGGGCGGCCTCCACACCGCGCATTCGGAGGGTTTGTACGACTCGGGCCGTGTACAGGTGAAAGCTGCGGTGGGCTTCTCGCAGGGCAGCAAACTCGGGGTGCAGCGCCAGCGTGCTGCGGGCAGCCTGGCCGTAGAGCCACTGCCCCAGGGCGCACTGGTTGTCTTGCATGACAATGCTGATGTCCAACTCTTCGTTGGAGCGTCCCTGGATGCAATCCTCGAGGCGTTTACGCCAGGCCAGGTGAGCATTGATGACGGCCTGTACGTCCAGGCCCATGAAGTGCTGCTCAGCTTCTTCTAGTTTAGGTGCTTCGGTGGGCTGTTTGCGGCCCCAACTGCGGAGCCAGTCCAATAGGTTTATAATAGATATAGTAGGGGTCTGGTTGTATAAAACCTGTGCAAACACTCCTTAAGAAACCCGTGAATACCGTTACTCAACAATGACGAATGAGCACATACCAGTCTGAGGAAATTGCCTTTACGCCAGCTTCCAGCTCTTTTTTAGGAGCTTCAAAGGTATGTAGCAATGCAAGTTGCACCTTTGTTGGACACGATTGTTCTTGTTGAAGTCGATATCCGACCCTTTGTTTGAGCTGGGATTGTGGGGAGATACATATTTATCGCAGCCTCACCGACATGCTGCCACTAGCCACATCTAATCTCCCACAATCCTACCGCGCGTCGTGCGCCTTAGGGTTATCAGCTTGGTTTATTGGTCTGTGTAGCTGTGCAGGCCAAACAAGGAAGTGCAGTTACCCCCTACCCTGCGGTAGGGGGCCTGTGGGCGGGGTTGGGTTTAGTTGATGGCCGCGCCATCGGTGTTGATAAAGGTGAACCGATTGATGGGTCGTATGACGTTGTTCTCGAGCTCGAAAACTGTCCAGATGGTTCCGGTTTGACCTGCTGGCACGGCAAACTCGCGCAGCAACGAAGAGCCTTTGTAAACGCTTACCTTGGCCAGCGAGACGTTAGAGAGACTGGTACTCGTGTCGTCGGTGCGATTGGTGTAGTTGTGTACGGTGTAGCGGTAGACGCCGCCCGCCACTGGATTGGTCAGGGTGATGGTTTCGGGGCCGAAGCTAGTTGTGTCGTCAGTGTCCAGGTTGGCAGAGGTGGTGGTATCGCTATAGTTTTTGTTTTGATACCAGATATGGAAACGGCTTCCGGTGGTGTTGGGGCCGGTCAGGTGGGAGTCGAGGTCGGCAGGCGTAGAGCCCCAGGTCAGTACGAAGCGGTAAGCGTTATCGGCAACCACGGGTGTAATGCTGAAGTTCTGGTTGCTGGTGGAAATGCCACCTAAGCTGATCACGTTGAAGTAAGCGGTCACGAAGTTTTGCTTGACGGCCTCCGCCGTATAGTAGCCAGCCGGTAACACAACTTCGTAGTAGCCTGGATTGATGCCACTCTGCGTAGTGGTGCTTTTATCGATACTGCCCTGGCGGGTATTGAGTCCACTGCGGAAGTTGAGCTGGACACCTGCTTCTCCCTGACCACTGAAGGCGTTCTTTACAATGCCCGCAACCGTTCCATTGCCGGTGCTGGTGCTCGAGATAAACAGAACCGCATCCAGATTGGTGGTCTCGCCTGCCCGAACGGTCACGTTGGAATAGGTGGCGCTAAGATAGCCGGTTTTGGCAATGGTGAGGGTGTAGGAGCCTTCGGGTCGCTCGAGCTTGAATTTCCCAGCAGCATCGGTAAAAACCGAGTAGGTGCTGCCGCTGACGCTGACCGTTGCGCTCGCAATAGGGTTTTGAGTGGTAGCATCCTTGACCACACCTTCTACCCAACCGGGGGTTCCTCCTGTTGCTGGCGGGGTGATGTTGCCACAAGCCACGATGAACAGGGCCAGGCCACCGAGTAGCAATTTTTTTATATTGACTTCCATATATCCCTCCTGAGCGGTTGGATTTATGACAATTTGAAGCTACCTTGAGCATGGGCGCTTGAGTAGAGATAAAAGTCACAAAAATGCGTTATCTATCGGATTTTTTTATTTATGCGATGAACAAGAGCAATTGAGTATTTAGCGTTACGCGGCAGAGGTCAAAATAAAAAAATAACGCCCAAAATGGGCGCTGTGAACAGGCTTGAGTTGTGGTTTTTGTGATTTTCGACCGTTAATTACCCGTGAAGCACTTTTGGCAAGTTTTGCCAGAGAATAAATACCCCCATCAGTACCAGAAACCCAGCGAAACCCCGCCGCAGGGTGAGCTGTGGAATCGAGGCGGCAATGCGTCCGCCGAACAGGCTGCCCACAATGCCGAGTGCGGCAAAGAGCAGCACGATGTCCCAGTGCACAGTGTAGCCCTGCTCGGGCAGCAGATGGAGGTACTTGTAAAATCCACTGGCGGATTTCATGGCCACCACCAGCAAGCTGGTGCCCACCGCCAGATGCATGGGGAGCCCTCCCAACAGCACCAGGGCGGGTACGATGAGGAAACCCCCACCCACCCCCACCAGCCCGGTCAGGGCGCCGACGATCAGCCCATCGAGGATGATTTTGAGATAGGAGCGCTTTTGGGGCTTGGCCTCGAGCTTAGGGGGGCGGAACATCATGTAGGCCGCCAGGAGCATCACCACCGCAAACAGCCCCAGCTGCCAGACCCCTGGCACCCACTTCGAGAAGTAAGCTCCCAGGTAGGTTCCTGCCATGCCGGGGATGCCAAAGAACAGTACGTTGCGCCAGTCAATCAGACCCTTGAGGGCATACGGCACAGCCCCCACCAGGGCTATCAGGCCCACAATGGCCAGCGACTCGGCAATGGCCAGCTTGTCGGGCTCGCCCACCAGATAGACCAGAATGGGTACGGTCAGGATGGAGCCTCCCGACCCCAACATGCCCAGGGCCAGACCGATCATGACAGCGCCTATCCAGGCTAGGTACATGGGGCCTCCTCAGGTTTGAAAGGGGTTTCGATCTGCTTCCGACGGCCCTCGCGCGAGAGCTCGTAGCCCTGGGCGGCATACCCCTGGAGACCGCTGACCAGTTTGCCCACCTCGAAGCCCTCGTACTCGAGTACCTCGGCGGCCAGCCCGGCCCGGCTGCCGGTGGCACAGATGGTTATGATGGGGCTTTGCAGGGTGTCAAGTTGGTCGAGCAGTTGCTCCAGCGGAAGGTTGCGGGCTCCTGGAATGTGGCCTGCGGCGTACTCCTCCGGCGAGCGCACGTCGAGGAGCAAGGCCCCTTTCTTCTGCCAAAAGGAGAGCTCGTTGGGAAAGACATCGAACATCACTTCACCGGGAGTTTGTGCCGCTTCCAGGCTTCAATGCCGCCTACCAGATTGTAGGCCTTGAAGCCCTTGCTGGCCAGAAACCGCGCTGCGCTGGCACTGCGGCTACCGCTGCGGCACTGGCAGATGATCTCCTTGTTCCTGGGGAGCTTTTCCCACTCCTGGGCTAGCTTGTCCAGGGGCAGGGCCTGAGAACCGGGAATTTTGGCTTCCTTGCGTTCCAGGGGGGTGCGCACATCCAGAATCAGCGCACCCGCCTTGACTTTTTCCTGGGCCTCAGCAGGGCTGAGGCGGCCTACCGCCGCCCCTCCACCCAGCAGGCTTTTGAGCCAACCGATCAACGCGCCACCTCAAAGCCCGAGGCCATCCAGCCGTAGGTGCCGCCCTCGAGGTTCCCCACTTTGGCGCCATCGAAACCCTGGCCTACCAGGAACTCCGAAGCCTGCGAGGAACGGTTGCCCGAGGCGCAGACCAGCACCAGCTTGCGGTCTTTGGGCAGGTTCTTGGACTCCGCCACAAAACGCCCCAGAGGGATGTTCACCGCTCCCGGTACGTGCCCCATGGCATACTCGTAGGGTTCGCGCACGTCCACCACATACGCACCCTCCTGAATCCACTGCTGGGCCTCGTGGGGGGTCAGCTCGGTAAAGGCGGTGTCGTGGTAGGTGGCCTCCAGGGGCTGGGTGTCTAGGGGCAGGCCCATCTGGTACCAGGCCATGATGCCGCCATCGAGGTTCAACAGATTGGAATACCCCTTGGCCGAGAGCCAGCCCGCCGCCTGGGCGCTGCGGTTGCCGCTGCGGCAGTAGAGCACTACGGGCTTGTCCTTGGGAATCTCCGAGAAGCGCCCGGCGAACTCGGAGAGGGGGATCAGAAGGGCCCCCTCGATGCGCACCTGGGCAAACTCCTCGGGTTCACGTACATCCACGAAGAGCACGTTTTCTTCTTGCAGCTTGCGGGCTTCCTGGGGGCTAATGTCTTTGTACGGTACGGTCAGCATGTTTTCCTCCCTACAGATGGGGCTGGTCTAAACCGGGCTTGCGCAGGGTATACCGGCCTCGCACCAGGCCTTGATACCGCCCTCGAGGTGCCAGACCTTGGGGTGGCCCAGGCTTTGCAGGGCTCTGAGACCCTCCTGCGAGCGGTTGCCGCTGCGGCAATAGAGCAGAACGGGTTGGTCGCGCTCGAGGTACAGGGGCGCCAGGCTGGCCAGCTTGGACAAGGGCAGGCGCAGGGCCCCCGGCAGTACGCCGTCGGCCCACTCTTCGGGCTCACGGATGTCCACTACCTGGTAGCGTTCCAGGGTATGGTAGGCGGTTTTGACGTTCAGGTTCATGGGTGTTCAGGTTTCGTAGGGGAGCCCCTGGCAGGGCCAGGGGCCGTGGGCAGGTCTTGCGAAACTCAGGCTTCTACCAGCTCGCGGGCCGGGCCTTTCTCCAGCGGGAAGCCGTCTTGCTGCCAGGCCCGGATACCCCCGGTGAGATTAATCAGGTTGTTAAAGCCTGCCGAAAGCAGGGCGCTGATGGCGGTGGAGGAGCGGTCTCCGCCCAGGCAGTGCACCACCACCGGCTTGTCCTTGGGAATGCGGTTCAGGTTGTTCATCACCCGTCCGGCGTGGATATTCAGGGCACCGGGGATGTGGCCGGCCAGGTACTCGTCGGCTCCGCGCACGTCCAAAATGGCCACCTCGCCTTTTTCCCAGCGGGCCTTGGCCTCGGCGGCGGTAATCTGCGGCACGGTCTCGAGCTCGCCCTGCACGTAGCCCTCGAGGCTGGGGATAAAGCCCACCACCCGATCCAGCCCAATGCGGATGAGTTGCTTGACCAGCTCATGCACCCGCTCAGGGCTGGCCAGCAGGATGAAGTCGCGGTCGTAGGGCAGCAGCCAGCCGGCCCAGGTCGAGAAGCTCTTGCCCGCCGGGATGTTGATGGCCCCCTTGAGGTGCCCGCCGGCGAAGGCCAGCTTGTCGCGGGTATCTACCAGCAAGACGCCTTCCGACAGCTTTTGCTGGAACTGCTCGGGGGTGAAGAGGTGCGGCTCCTTGAGGTCGCCCAGGATGGGCATGCCGTCGCGGTTGAGCCGCTTCATCTGGGCGAAGTAGTAAGGGGCCTCGGGCTGGCCGGACAGCAAGGCCTTGACGAAGCCTTCCTCGTCGTTGTTTCGCAGGTAGTCGGCCCACCAGGCAAAGCGGCGCTCATAGCCCACAGTGGTGCTGGCAACGGCCCCCAGCCCCTTGCCGCAGGCGCTGCCGGCGCCGTGGCCGGGCCAGACCTGCACATAGTCGGGCAGGGTGAGGAACTTCTCTTTGAGGCTCTTGAACATGCGCCGCGCACCGGGCTCGGCGGTGCCCATAATGCCCGCCGCCTCTTCCAGCAGGTCGGGGCGGCCAATATCGCCCACAAACACAAAGTCGCCGGTCAGGATGAAGCCGGGCTCGTTGGCGGCCGCGCCGTCTTGCACCAGGAAGCTGACGTGCTCGGGGGTGTGGCCCGGGGTGTGTACTACGGTCAGGGTGATGTTGCCCAGCTTAATCTGGTCGCCGTCCTTGACGAGCTGGTAGTCGAAGCCCCCCAGGCCCTTGTACTTCCAGTTTTCGTCGCCTTCGTCGGTCAGGTAGAGCTTGGCCCCGGTGGCCTTGGCCAGCTCCCGCGCCCCGGAGAGATAGTCGGCGTGGATGTGGGTCTCGGTGATGGCCACAATCTTCATGCCGTTTTTCTGTGCCTCATCGAGGTACACCTGAATATCACGCCGGGGGTCTACCACGATGGCAGTACCCGCAGACTGGCAACCGATGAAGTAGCTACCCTGAGCCAAACCTTCTTCGTAAATTTGCTTGAAGAGCATCTGCAAACCTCCATCTGGCAGGATATATCCCTAGGGGGTATTTTGTCAAATACCCCCCCAGGATATTCAGGCCAGCCCCTTCAACATTAGATTCCAGTACATGAAAGGCAGGCCGTGCTTCTTGAGAAGCCACATGTCGTAGCGCTCCTTCTGGGTGTTGAGGGGTAGGGTGGGGTGCCAGACATTGTCGTAAAGGAACTCAGCCAAAAACATCTTGCCGTAGGCCGTCACCAGCGGGCAGGAGGTGTAGCCGTTGTACTGCTTTTTGGGCTCCTGGCCTTTCATCACGTCCAGCAGGTTGGTCACCAGCACCGGGGCCTGCTTGCGGATGGCCGCACCGGTTTTGGAGGTTGGCAGACTGCTGGCGTCGCCCAGGCTGAACACGTTGGGGAAGCGCACGTGTTGCAGGGTGTGTTTGTCCACCTGCACCCAGCCCAAGGGTGTGCTGGGGTCGGCCAGGGGGCTTTGCTTGAGGAAGTCCGGGGCGCTTTGCGGGGGCACTACGTGCAGGAAGTCGAAAGGAATGGTCACCCGGGGCCTGGGTGCGCTGGGGTTGGCCTTGACCTCTGGGTGATTGACGGTGTACTCGTAGGTGGCTTCCTTTTTGAGGCCATCCACCGCTACCAGCTCGTGGTGGAACTGGGTCTGGATGCCGTAGCGCTCCACTACCTGATCCAGTACGGCCTTGATCTCGGGCACCCCGAAGATGATGGTTCCAGCCGAGCCGAAGATGATCTGGGTATCTTTGCTGATCCCCTTGCGGCGGGCATGGTCGGCGGCCAGATACATAATTTTTTGCGGAGCGCCGCCGCACTTGATGGGCGTGCTGGGGGCGCTGAAGAGGGCCACCCCGCCTTTGAGCTGCTGCAGAAACGACCAGGTTTTGGGCGCCAGATCGAAGCGGTAGTTACTGCTCACGCCGTTTTGGCCCAGGGTCTCTTCCAGCCCCTCAATCTTGTGCCAGTCGAGCTGAATACCCGCAGCCACCACCAGGTAGTCGAAGCCGATCTCGCGGCTATTCTGGGTGCGCACCACCTGGCGTTCGGGGTCTATCTCCTGAGCGTAGTCCTGAATCCAGCGCACACCCCTGGGTATCAGGTTCTCCTGCGGACGTACCGAGGCCTGGGGGTTGTAGGTACCTGCGCCCACCAGCGTCCAGGCGGCCTGGTAGTAGTGCTTTTCGGAGGGCTCGAGCACCGCCACATCCTCCACCCCTTTGCGCCTGAGCTGGGCGGCCACGGTCAGGCCTGCCGTTCCGCCGCCGACAATCAGAATTTTGTGATGGAGCCGCTCCTTGACCTGGCTTCGTACCGTAATGGCCTTTTCCTCCCTTACAATCATGTAAACCAACCTCCCTTGGAATTTGGCATCGTTCAGATCAGGGTAGGTATAACTTTTGGTTGAGGCAAATAGCTTTTGGTTATATTTTTCATCACATCGGGGTATGATTGTCCCTATCAGCTATGCGCCTGAACCCTAGGTACTTGGTGGTATTTTGCGTGGTGGCGGAACTACGCAGCTTGAGCCGCGCTGCCGAGGTATTGAACCTGAGCCAGCCTGCGGTCAGCAAGACCCTGAAGGCCCTCGAGGACACGGTGCGCCAGCCCCTCTACGAGCGCACCCCACAGGGCATCACCCTGACAGAGGCGGGCAAGGCCCTGCTCCCTTATGCCTGCGCGGTGAACCGCAGCCTGGCCCACGCCACGCGGTTTATCGAGGAGCGCCGGCACAGGCGTATTCCGCAGCTCGAGGTGGGCCTGGCCTGGAGCCTGATTCCCCGCTACGAGGCCAGCCTCTTGCGCTGGGCAAGCCAGGAAGAGGCCCGTTGCGAGCTGCACCTGACCAACGGAACCACCCTGGAGCTCATCGAGCAGGTCTACCAGCGCGACCTGGATGCGGCCCTGGTGCTGGGCGGCACTGACGCCCTGCCAGAGCCCCTCAGCGCCCGTCGCTTGACCAGCGACGAGATGGTGCTGATTGTGGCTCCCACGCATCCCTGGGCGGGTATGGGGGGGGTGGCCCTGGGGCAGCTCGAGGGCATGACCTTGCTGGTGCCCCAGCGCAACTCCCGTCTGCGCCTGCGCTTAGAACAGTTCCTCGAGCGCCACGGGATTGTGCCCGAGCGGGTACTGGAGTGTGGCAGCCTGTACGGCGTGAAAGCCGCCGCCGCTGCCGGGCTGGGGGTGGGCCTGTCCAGCCGCTCGTTTGTGGAGCCCGAGGTTAAGGCGGGGCTCTTGCGCGTCTTGATGGTCGAGGACAGCGGCTTCTCGCTGGGCGTGCACTGGGTGGCCTACCCCGAGGCCTCGGTAGATGCGGCCACCCGCGAGATGCTGGAGCTTTTGTGGCGCTTCCTGGGTGCACCCACACCCGTGGGCCAGTCCCCGTAAGCTAAAAATCGGGGCCTCCTGGGAGGCCCCAATCATCCGTCCAGCACTAGGGGTACTCGTAGGTAACGACTAGAGTGGGCTTGTAGCTCGAAGCATTGCCAGTGTAGAAGTCAGCATAGTCGTTTCCCCCATCGGCGTTGGTGGTGGTGGGAAAGCGCAGGCGGAACTGCGAGCGGTTGCCCCTGGCTACACGGTTGGTGTAATCGTCACGTACCTTCGAGGAGACCGAAACGCCCTTCCAGCCAGTGGTTGTGTTGGTGCTGAGGATGTAAGCGTAGGTAAGCACGGTCGTCTCGAAGTCACCGGCATCCAGGCTGGAGCCGTAGTAAACACTTTCAGCGCGTAAACCACCACCCAGGTCGGTGTACGGCGCTCCATCGACCAGATACTGATAGGCGTACAGGATTGCCGAGGTAATGTTGGTGGCACTGTCGGTCACCAGCGGGCTGAGATCGAAGCTGAAGAAGCCTCGCATGGAGGTGTTGGCACTGGTATCGCCTACCGCTAACCCAACCGAGGTAGTGTACACGGATCCGGTATTGTAAACGTAACCGTCCATTGCAGCCTGACTCTCGAGGTTCAGGGTCTTCTGCCTGATCACCCGGAAGGAGCGGGTTACCGTTGCGGCCAGGGTGTTGCCAGCCAGGTCTTTGGCTGCGTTAGTCACCTGCCAGGTCACGTTGGTGCCATAGTCGAAGTCACTGCTGGGGTTGAAAACCATGCGGTTGCTGCTGGGCCAGCTAAAGATTCCGGTCACACCCGCAGGGCTGGTGATCTGGAAGGCCGTCTGAGTGGACGCTTTGTCCATTGGCTCAGAGAAGATGACCTCAATGTTTGTGTAGCGAGCTACTCCTGTAGCCCCGTTTGCCGGAACAGACCCGGTTACGGTGGGTTTGGTGGTATCGGGCGCGCTGGCTGTTGTGAAGCTGAAGCTGTAGGGTGTGGCTAACGGGTCATCGGCCAGGTCTTTGGCCCCCGTGCCCAGCGTAACGCTATAGGTGGTATTGAAGCTCAGATCGGTGGGGGGGTTGCAGGTGGCCAGCTTGCTGTCGGGCGTCCAGCTCCACGCACAGGTAATTGCTGGGCTGCTGCTAAAAGCTCCTTCTACCGAAGCCTTGTTCATGGCCTTGGAGAAGCTGAAGGAGATGTCGGTATTGACGGGAATGTTGGTGTCGCCATTGGCCGGTGCTGTGCTCAACACACTGGGAGGGCTGCCCACGGTGGTGAAGCTGAAGGTCTTGCTGCCTGTCAGGGCGTTGCCCGCGGGGTCTTTGCCCTCTACGGTTACGGTGTAGGTGGTTTCGCTAGCCAGGCTGGTGGCGGGGTCGAAGCTGACTTTGGTGTTCTCGGGGTTCCAGGTAGGGTCGCCTAAGTCGAAGCTGGGCGCTATAGTCACCGTGACAGTACCCACGTCCATTCCTTCGCTGAAGGTGACCTCGAGGTTGCTGTCCAATGCCACCAGCGTGGCCCCGTTTGCGGGCACCGTAGAAGAAATGGTGGGAGCGGTGGTGTCGGGTGCAATCGGCGCGGTGGCCACTTCGTCGGTTCTGGCCGATTTGAGCCCGCCGGTATCCTCGGCGTCCAGGGCAAAGTAGTAGGTGGTACCGTTGGTCAGACCGGTTATGGTCTTGCTGGTGGCCGGTTTGGGTACATATTCCACGTTGGGCAGTGTCCCCGAGGTGCTGCCCCAATAGACGTTATACCCCTTGAGGTCGGGCTCGGTGCTGGCGTTCCAGTTGAGTACTACCTGCCGGTCGCCTGGAATGGCCACAAAGCCGGTGGGTTTTTCGGGCGGGTTGTTCACTTGCTGGCCGCACTGGCCCGCCATCAGCAATAAACTACCCAGTGCGAGCAAAAGCCAGTTTCTGGTTCTCATACAGACCTCCAGAAGAGGTAATCCAGACACTTGCAGAGGGTCGCACCCCCAACAATGGGTTGAACTTGATGGGCTTTTTAGCGGTTCACGCCCCTACCGCAGAGCATCTGGGGCTAAAGCGTGCGAAATGCCGTTTGAGGCCATTTGCTCTTTCTCCATGCAGACCCCCTTTCCCAGGTTCGTCCGGTGACCTGCACTCAAGTCAGAAGAAGATAACCCTGATGATTCAAGGCTACTACCTGGCCTCCATTTGTCCAGGTGCGAATGCCCCGGAAAACCTGTAATGGAGCGGTAATTTTAGGGTTTCAATCAAGCGGTCAAGCGGGACACAAGCCAGGGGGTCTTGGGGGTAGAACATGAGGGAGGCGTACCATGCGCAACCTGCGTGCTGTGGCCTGGCTGGTCTTGGGTGTGGCGGTTTTGGGTTTTGCGGAAGCCCGTACCTGTTTGTACTACTTCTGGGGGGAAGGTTGCCCCCACTGTGCCCGGGTCGAAGGTCACCTGCGGGCCCTCGAGCAGCGCTATCCCTGGCTGGAAATCCGGCGCTTTGAGGTCTACCAGAACCGAACCAACCTGCAACGGCTGAACGAGCTGTTTGAGCGCTATGGGGTTCCGCAGGGCGAGCAGGGCATTCCGGCGGCCTTTATTGGGGAGCGCTACCTGGTGGGGGACACCCCCCTGCTGCAACACCTCGAGAGCCTGGTGCTCACCCAGCAAGGCGCGGCCTGCCCCACGCTCACCGCCGCCCCTGCCCAGGCCCCGCCCGCGCTGGGCTTTCCTTTCCTCCTGACCCTGCTGGGGGCTGCCCTGGTAGACTCCATCAACCCCTGTGCCATAG
Source organism: uncultured Meiothermus sp. (assembly GCA_937950405.1). Taxonomy (GTDB): domain Bacteria; phylum Deinococcota; class Deinococci; order Deinococcales; family Thermaceae; genus Meiothermus. Next base: position 4,673 of record CALFDH010000069.1, on the reverse strand, counting down.
CGGTGATACTGCTCCTTTTTGGCGGCTTGATGATCTTCGAGGACGCCGAAGACCGACGGCGGGTGCTGCGCACGGGCCTGGCCTTCACGGGAGGTCTGTTTCTGGCCTACCTGTTGTTTGGCCTGGGCCTTTTCTCTGCCCTGCGCCTGGCCAGTGCGGCGCTCTGGTTCAAGACCGCGGTGGGGGTACTGGCCATTCTGATTGGCCTGGCCAACCTCAAGGACTATTTCTGGTACGGCGGGGGCGGTTTTGTGATGGAGATCCCCCGTCGCTGGCGGCCCGCCCTGTTTGGCCTGATTCGCAGAGCCACCTCGCCCCCGATGGCCTTTGTGACCGGCCTGGCCGTGACCCTGTTCGAGCTGCCCTGCACGGGTGGGCCCTATCTGTTTGTGCTGGGCCTGATGGCCGAGCGTTCGACCCAGTGGCAGGCCCTGCCCTATCTGCTTTTGTACAACCTGGTGTTTGTAGCGCCCCTGGTGATGCTCACCCTTGGGGTCTACTGGGGGCGCATCGGGGTGGAAGCCACCGGCGAATGGCGCGAGCGGAATATCCGCCGGTTGCACGGCGTGGCCGGGGTGGTTCTGGTGGGGTTGGGGCTGGCAGTGGTGATAGGGTGGGTGTGAGGTTGAGGGGTGTGCGTTGAAGGCCGCTGTATTTGAGCCAATCGCTGCAAGCGCTGTGCTACAATAATGTAATGCGAAACGCAACGCAAAATGTGAATCTGAGGCTACCCAGCGAACTTTTGGCCTACCTCGAGCAGTACCAGCGCCAGCATAACTTGAGCACCCGTACCGAGGCCATCATCAAAGCCATCCAGACCTTGCGTGAGCAGGAGTTGATCGAGGGGTACAAGGCGCTCAGCCGGTCGTACCAGCGCAAACCCGATCCCCTGTCCAAAAAGCCCTCGCGCGATGGTCTGGAACCCAGCACCGAGGAGGATTGGTGAACCTCGAGCGGGGCGACATCGTATTTGTGGATTTTGGCGATAGAGGCGAGAGTGAAGTGAGCTTCAAACGCCCGGCTGTGGTAGTCACCAACAACTTTGCCAATGCCTATGCTCCGCTGGTTACGGTAGTCCCCATTACCAGCCGGGGTCTGGACAACGTTTACCCCATGCAGCTTTTGCTACCCCGCGACCAAACCGGCCTTTCTAAAGACTCCAAGGCCCAGGTGGAACTGATTGGGCACATTCGCAAAGACCGCATACTGCGTCGGGAAGGGCGGCTAACCCCGGAGCTTCTAATGGAACTCGACCGGCGTATTCGGGAGCACCTAGCACTGTAGATGTCATATCAAAATCTACATCTGCGTGAATCGCTTGCTTTCTCCCCAGGGTGTATGTCAACTGTTTATTGGTGCCAAGGGGCGGAATCGAACCGCCGACACTGCGATTTTCAGTCGCATGCTCTACCGACTGAGCTACCTTGGCAAGAAGCCGCCCAGAGGCGGCTAGGTGGCGCTCCGGACGGGACTTGAACCCGCGATCTCCCACGTGACAGGCGGGTATGTTAACCAACTACACCACCGGAGCAGATTGTTGCGCAGCGTCGGAGTCGTCCGAACAGGCACATAGGATAATAGCGGCTGGCCCACAAGGTGTCAAGCATGATGACCTGGAAAGAGGTGCTTGCCCAACACAAAACCCTGCGGGGCATTGGGCCTTACAGCCTGCTGGTAGACCGGGGTGAGTCGGGCTACAAAAACCGCTTCCTGCCCGACGGCGTCATTCTGTATCCGGGTGAGGGGCTTGCAGGCCATCAACAGCCGGTGAAGGGTAACCGGGTGTTGCTCGAGGCCCTTGTCGCCCAGGCCCCCATGCGCGTTTACGAGCGCAAGAAGCCCAACTGCTGGCAGGATCGGGGCCTGTACCGGGTCGAAAGTGTGGAGTACCGGCTGGAGGAGGCCGAGCGCCGCTATGTCTACTGGTTCCGGCTGGTGCCGCTCGAGGCCACCTGAGCCAGGAACTGCCGCAGCTTGAGTGGGTCTTTGAGGCGGGGCGCGGCTTCCACGCCACTGCTGACGTCCACCGCGTAGGGTTTCAGCTCCAGCACGGGTTGCAGGTTGTGGGGGGTCAGGCCCCCGGCCACAATCAGCCGGGGGTGGGGCCTGAGGGGTGCCAGCCAGTCCAGCGGGTAGCCCTGCCCGCTGCCGGGGTCTGTTCCGTCCACCAGAAGCGCGTCAGCCGGATACCAAAGCCAGTCGGGCTGGGCGGGCCCCGAGAGCCGGATGGCCTTGATAACCGGATAGAACCGGCGGAGCTGGGCGGCCCACTCGGGGGGTTCGCTCCCATGAAGCTGGGCCACCTGGAGCCGGGCGGTCTGCATCTGCGCCAGAACGATCTCGGGGGGTGTGTCCACAAACACCCCCACCCGCACCACAAAAGGCCCCAGCGCTTCCGCAATGAGGCGGATTTGCTCGGGCTCGAGGTAGCGTTTGGTGCCGGGGGCCAGGATAAAGCCCAAAGCCCAAGCCCCCAGCGCCTCGGCCAGGAGGGCGTCCTCGAGGCGGGTGATACCACAGATTTTGGCGCGGGTCATACAGGTCTCAGGTCGCAAGTCGCAGGTCTCGGGTCAAGTTTTTTCTGAGAAATGTGGTGTTCAGGGCTCTTCAGGTATCGCTTATATCGCCACAGGTAATCAGACGATAGGCCATTGACCATAGACTATCGACTCCAAACTACACTTCTCCATCCTCCCACATCTGCCGAAAGCTCTTGGGGCTGGGCTTCAAACCTGCCCGGCCTTCCGTCCAGGCTTTGAGCACCGGCATCACGGTGTTGTCCAGGGCTTTTTCGGGCAACAGGCGCAGGGCCTTGGAGGCCAGGCGGTAGGCCCAGGGCCGGGTCATGGCCAGGGCATAGCCCTGGATGGCGGCGGCCTCGAGCCTGGGGGAGAGCCCTTCCTGCACCGCCCGGTTGCGCCAGGTGAGCAGGAGCTTGGGGATGGGAATCCGTACCGGGCAGGCCTGGAAACAGGCCCCGCACAGCGAGGAGGCGTAGGGTAGGGGCTTGGTTTCCTCGAGGCCCAAAAGCCCAGGGGAGAGGATAGCCCCGATGGGGCCGCTATACACATAGCCGTAGGCGTGGCCGCCGGTCTGGCGGTAGACCGGGCAGGCGTTCAGGCAGGCCGCGCAGCGCAGGCAGCGCAGCGTCTCCCAGGCTTCGGGGTCGGCCAGCACGCTGCTGCGTCCGTTGTCTACAAAGACCACGTGGACTTCCTCGGGGCCGTCCGGCTCGCCCGGCTGCCTGGGGCCCTGGATCAGCGAGACAAAGGTGCCCAGCCGCTGCCCGGTGGCGGCGCGGGCGGTGAGCGAGAGGAAAACCGCCAGGTCGGTGAAGCGGGGCAGGAGTTTTTCGATGCCCACCAGCGCCACGTGGATGCGCGGGGCCGAGGTGGAGAGCCTGATGTTTCCTTCGTTTTCGATCAGGGCCAGGGTGCCGGTCTCGGCGACCACAAAATTGCCCCCCGAGATGCCCATATCGGCCTTCAGAAAGCCTTCACGCAGGAGCTGGCGGGCCACTGCCGCGAGGTGTTCGGGGGAGGCGTCGGGCGGGGTCTGAAAGCGCTCGTGGAAGAGGGCACGGATTTGCGCCAGGTTCAAGTGAATGGCCGGGCCCACGATGTGCGAGGGCGGCTGTTGTAATAGCTGGATGATGTACTCGCCGAGGTCGGTCTCGAGCACCTCCACCCCCATCCCCTCCAGCATAGGGTTGATGGCAAGCTCCTCCGAGACCATGGTCTTGGCCTTGACCACCTTCCTGACCTGGCCTGCGCGGGCAATGTCGGCCACAATGCGCCGGGCATCGTCGGCGTCATCGGCCCAGTGCACCTGTACGCCGTTTTTCTGGAGGCTGGCTTCGGCTTCCAGCAGGTACCTGTCCAGGTTGGAGAGCACGTGGTTCTTGACGCCCTCGGCCCAGTGACGCCAGGTTTCGGCTTCCACTTCGGCATAGGCCTGCCGTCTTTTGCTGTCGAAGTTCAGGGTGGCTCCCGTGACCGATTCGCGCACGTGGGGCTCCTCACGCAGCACTCGAGCGGCTTCCTGGGGGTAGTGGTTGGCGGTGACCTTCATGCTAAGTATCTCCCGTCTATGTTTTGGCTACTGAGATGGTCGAAAATCATTCGGGTATTGCGCCCGGAGCATGATTTTCAAGTGCAGCCTGGATTCATCTCCAGACCTTATACGGGCGCAACTTAGCCTCTTTGTGGCTCTGAGATGCACTGCGACCTGGGACATGCGACCTGCGACCTTCATTTTGTGGCCTCCCAAAGTACCGAGGCTAAAGGTTTGACGGGCAAGCCCAAGCCCCGGTTCTCGATACGCCCGCTCAGGTGAAGCATGCAGCCGCCATCGGCGCTGGTCAGGTAGTCTATCTGGCTGGTGGGGGGCAGGGTGGAGAGCTTGCGGTCGGCCATGCTCAGGGCCACTTCGGGCAACTTGACCGAGAACAAGCCGCCAAAGCCACAGCATTCTTCGGCGGCGGCCCAGTCCACAATTTCGGCGCCGGCGTTGCGCAGGAGCGTGAGGGGTTCTTGTTTGATACCCAGCTCGCGCAGGGCGTGACAGCCGTGGTGGTAGGCGATGCGCCGGCCCTTGAGCCCCTGGCCCAGATGGCTGACCCCCAGCACCTTGACGATGAACTCCGCAAGCTCGTAGGTTTTCTGGCTCAGGGC
>CALFDH010000068.1 GCA_937950405.1 uncultured Meiothermus sp. | reverse complement strand
CAGGGTGCCGACGCCGTGCGTTTTCTGAATGCCTACCGCTACCAGGGCAGCCTGTGGGTTCCGGTACGGGAGCTGGCCCGGAACCTCGACCTGTACTACCGCAACGACTATGGTGCGCCGGTACTGGCCCTGCGCCCGGCCCGCCTGCTGGAAGTGCAGCGGGCCCTGGCGGGCTCGAGCGAACGCTACATCCTGCGCTTTGACCGCGACGTTCAGGTGCGTATTATCGCCAACAACCCCCCACGCCTGGCCATGATTGGGGTGCGGGAGGTGCCGGAGGCCCCGCCCAACTCGGCTATCAGTTTTAGCCTGGAAGACTGGGGCACCGAGATGTACCTGCCCCAGGGCAACGACCCCCCCCGCCTTTTGTTTCTACCCCGGCAGGTAGTGGTTGAACGGGGCGGCCTGAATCGGTTACCCAAGGTGGTGCTCGATGCCGGCCACGGCGGGGCCGATACCGGCATGGTGGTGGGCAGTCTGCGGGAAAAAGACCTGACCCTGAGCGTGATCCAGCGATTGCAGGCCTTGCTTCAGGGCAGGCTCGAGGTGATCCAGACCCGGGGCGCCGACCGCGCCGTGCCCCTCCTGGCCAGGGCCCAGTACGCTTCTTCGGCCCAGGTATTTATCAGCCTGCACGCGGCGGCGGGAAACCGGGTCACGGTTTACAGCCACCCCGAGGTGCAGACCCTGCGCTTGCTGGAAAAAGGCCGCGAGCTTTCGGCCCGCACCCCTGCCAACCAGCGAGCGGTTCTGGAGCGCTATGTGGCAGCACCCGGCTCGGCAGCACGGTTTGCCCAGGGGGTCTCGGAGGGCTTTGCCACCGCCGGGATTGTAGCCAACGCCAGCCAGGACGCCATGTACGTGCTCTCGATGGCGGGGGGGGCGGCAATCCTGGTCGAGGTCGGCTTTGAGCAGCTTCGCACCCCCCAGGGCCGCGAGCGGGTAGCCGGGGTGCTGGCCAGGGCGGTTTTGGCCTACCTGGGCCTGCCCGAGGCTGCCCCCCCGCGCACTGCGGCCCCCACGCCGAAACCAAGCCCTGCCGGAGGGGCCAGGCCATGAAACGGATACTGAGCTTCACCAACCTGCTGGGGCTGGTTGTGCTCCTGCTGGGCGGTTGGGCACTCTGGGCACAGCAGGGGGATTCCGGCTCGAGGTCGCTCAACCTGCCTTCCGACCTGGAAAACCAGGGCCCCCGAAACATCAAACTATATTTTGCCAAAGATACCGAAGACGGGCTGATTGTGGAGGAGCGCACCGTACAAATTGCCCAGGGTGAGTACGTCCTGGGGCGGGTGCTGGAGGAGCTGGTGCGGGGGCCCCAGAAGCAAGGGGCGGCCCCCCTGGTGCCGGCGGGAACCCCTGCGCCCACGGTTTTCTTGCGCGACAGCACCGCTCTGGTAGATTTACCGGCAGCCTATGGGCGGCTGAACTACGGCACTGCGGGTGAACTGGCCCTGATTTATGGCATCACCAATACCCTGCTGGAGTTCAAAGAGGTACAGCAGGTCAAGTTTTTGCTGGAAGGCAAGGAAGTCGAAAGCCTGGGGCACCTATCCCTCCTGGATCCGTTCAAGCGACAAGGGCAGTGAGCAGAGGTCAACAGTCAATAGACGGTAGTCAATGGTCATTTCGTCGTCTGAAGCACGAGGATTTTGACCGGTAACGTATTCGGATATTCGAACCCTTATGAAGATCGAGCGACTTATCCTGCAAGGCTTCAAATCCTTTGGCGAACGCACCAGCCTCGAGTTTGGCCCGGGCATCTATGGCATTGTGGGTCCCAACGGCTCCGGTAAGAGCAACCTGGTAGAGGCCCTGCGCTGGGTGGTGGGGGCGCGTGCGCGGGAGCTGCGGGGGGAGGAGGCCCTTTCGCTGTTGTTCCACGGCTCGGACGGTAAAGCGCCGCTGGGGTTTGCCGAAGTGGGCCTCGAGCTGGGGGGCAACGGCCAGCGGGTGAACCTGAGCCGCCGCCTCGAGCGCGACGGCAATAGCGAGATGCGCCTCAACGGCTCGCGCAGCACCCTGCGACAGGTGGAGCAGGCTCTGATGGGCACGGGGCTTTCCCGCACCGGCTATGCCATTGTGGGGCAGGGCGAGGTGGGGCAAATTTTGCAGGCGGGGCCTGAGGTACTGCTTTCCTACCTGGAGGAAGCCGCCGGCCTGCGGGCCGTCACCCAGGCCAGCAAAACCGCGCACGAACGTTTGGAGAGTGCAACCCTCGAGCTGCAAACCCGCACCCAGGAACTTTCTGAGCGCAAAGCCTCGGTGGCCGAGAAAGCCCAGCAGGCCGAGGCCGCCCGCAGGGCCGCTACCCTGGCCGCCCGCAGCCTGGTGCTGCGCCGCAGTGTGCTGGCCGCCCGCATTCGCGAGGCCGACCAGGAGGCCAAAGCTGCGCGGCAGAAAGCCCAGGCGCTGGAACGGGAGCGCACCGAGGCCAGCCAGCGTTTGCGCGAACTGGAGACTGAAAAAAGCCAGGCCCTGGAGGCCCTGGAAGCCGCCCAGAATGCCCACAGTGAGGCCCTAAGGCAAGCCGAAGCCCTGAGCGGGGAGCTGCGGCTGGCCGCACAGGAGCAGGCTTCGCTCGAGGCGCTGTTGCGCCGTCTGGTGCAGGACATGGCCGAAAGCGAAACCCGCCTGACCCGGCTGCGCTCGCTCCCGGAGCCTGTAGCCCCCGGCGAGCCGGAGCCCGGTGCTGAGGCCACCCGGGGCTACCAGCAGCGCTTACAGGACCTGCAAGCCGCCATACAGGCTGAAGAACGGCGGCTGAAGGAACAGCAACAAGCCTTCGAGCGCTACCTGCAAGCCCAGGCCACCTACGAGGCCCAGAAACTAGCCTACGAGCAGATGCTGGCCCAAAAAGCGGCCCTCGAGGCCGACCAGGGCCGTCTCGAGGCCGAACTGAAACACCTGCAGGAGCAGCTTGCGATGGCGCAAGCCCGCGAAAACGAGCTCCGCGCTCAGTTGAATGAACTGGTCAGGCAAGAAGGTCAGACCCTGAGCGAGGCCCGTGCAGCCGATGCCGAAGCCCGCCGCCTCGAGGCCATGCTGCGTTCTGGCTCCGACCTGGCCGAAGGCCCCAAGCGGGCCCGCGAGGCCGGCATTCCGGGCCTGATGGGGGTGGTGGCCGATCTGCTGCAGGTGCCCGCCGGGCTCGAGCTGGCCATCGAAGTGGCGATGGGTGGGCGGATGCAATGGGTGCTGACCGAGCACGAGCAGGCTGCTCGGGCCGCTGTGCAGCACCTCAAACAGCACGGGGGCCGGGCGACCTTCCTGCCGCGCACCCTGCTGCGAACCTTCCGGGAACGGGAGCGCGACTGGAACAAGGAGCCAGGCGTGGTGGGGGTGGCCCGCCGACTGGTGCAGCTACCGGCCTGCCCCGAGGCCCTGCCCACGCTGCTGGGCGAGACCCTGGTAATGGAAAACCTGGAGGCTGCGCTTGCCCTGGCCCGAGCGCATCCCGACCATCCGCGCATCGTCACCCTGGAAGGCGAGCTGCTAGAGGCAAACGGAGCCATCACGGGGGGGCGCGTGCAGCGTGGCGGGCAGATGCTCACCCTGCGCCGCCGCTATCAGGAAGTAAAGGCCGAAGCCCTTCGACTGAACACCGAGGCGGAGGCCCTGCAAACCCAAACCAAAACCCTGCGGGCCGAGCTGGCCAGCCTCGAGGTATCTCGCTTGCAGCGCCGTCAGACCGAGCTGGGTTCCGAGCTCAAGGCGGTGCAATCCAGCCTGGCCCGACTCTCGCAAAACCCCATTCCACTAGCGCCACAGCCCGTACCCCCACCCCAGCCCGAACGCCTGCAAGCCCTGCGCCATGAGCGCGAGGTGCTCAGCGTGCAGGTTACCCAGGAGCGTGAGCTGGCCGCGCAGTGGCGGCGCTACCGGGAGGACCTCGAGCGCTACCGCCAGGCCCAGAACGAAATGGGTGAGCTCGAGGCCCGCCTGCACCACCTGCGAACCGAGCAGGCCGAGATAGCCCAGAAGCTCACCGCTATCCAGGCCCGTAAAGCCGAACTCGAGCAGGCCCAGCGCGGCCTGAACCTGCGTCAGCTTGAAGGCGCACTGCATACTGCCCGGGGCCGAACTCGAGCGCTGTCAGAGGAAGAAACCCGGCTGATTGGGCGCACCAACCAGCTTCTAACCGACCTCGAGGCCCTTCACCTGACCCAGGCCCGCCGCGAGGCCACCATCGAAACCCTCCAGCAAGAGCTGGCCGAGCTGCCCCCGGGGGCGGTGGAGGAAGGTTCCTCGCGCAGCCTGGCCCGCGCCCTTTCCGAGACCGAGGCGGCTTTGCAAGCCCTGGGCCCCATCAACCACCTGGCCGAACAGGAATATGCCCTCCTGAGCGAGGACATCCAGAAACTCGAGGTAGCCTTGCAGGAGTCCGAAGAGGTCGTGCGCAAGCTCGAAGCCGAGCTTCAACTGGTAGAGTCCGAATACCGCGAGCGAATGCACCAGGTTTACGGCATATTCAAAGAAAAATTCGCCCACTACGCCAGCGCTTTGCTGGACGCCGAGGTAGAGCTCGAGCGCACCCCCCACGGCCTGGATCTGGTGCTCAAGCCCGCCGGCAAGCGCACGGTAAACCTTAACCTGCTCTCCATGGGCGAGCGAACCATGGGTGCTCTGGCCTTTTTGTTTGCCCTGTCGGAAATAGGGGAGAAAAGCGCCTCGGGTGCGGGCGGCTTGCCGATTGCGGTTTTGGACGAAGTAGACGCGCCGCTTGACGAAGCCAACATCCAACGCTTCTGCCGCTTTTTGCGACACTTCAAGGGTCAGACCCAGTTCATACTGGTCACCCACCAGAAACGCACCATGGAGGCCTGCGATGCCCTCTACGGCGTGACTACCGAAAAGGGCTTGAGCCGGGTATACAGCATCAAGCGCGAGGAAGCTATTACCTGAACCAAGACCGCTACCCCATCGCCTAAATCTTGCCTGCACGTCCCGATAGAACGATAGAACCCGCATCTCAAGCTGGTCTAGCGTTGTCCGGGGCCTGGCACCTCCCGTCCATAGGGCAGTGGCACGTACTGCACACTAGGCCTGCCGCTACGCGGTTGCGGATACATGTTCATCAGCTCATAAACTTCCAGGGGCATTTCGGTAGATACCCTCAGTCCCATGCTGCGAGCTTCCTCCACACTGATGGGGTAGTCGTGCGTCCAGGTGCCCTGTGTCAAAACTTCAGCCAGGTCCTCGCTTTTTTTTTCGTCGAAATGTTTGGCCAGTAGACCTGTTACCGTGCGCTTGACCTGAACCAGGGCTTTTCGTGCCACATCGGCCATAATCAGCGTCTGGTCATCAATCTCAGCAATGGGCTTCTGGTCAAGCACTTTGAGGATTGAAGCCGCCGGATACTGTCCGAGTTGGGGGTCTACTGGCCCCAGCACCGCGTTCTGGTCCATCACTATTTCATCAGCAGCCAGGGCGATGAGAGTGCCGCCGGACATGGCATAGTGGGGCACAAAAATCGTAACCTTGGCCGGATGCTTCAAAAGCGCCTCGGCAATCTGCTCGGCAGCCAGCACCAGCCCGCCTGGAGTGTGCAGCACTAAATCAATCGGTACACTTTGATCAGTCAGGCGTATAGCTCTCAAAACTTGCTCCGAGTCATCAATGTCGATGTACCGGGCAAAGGGGATCCCCAGAAAGGAAAAGCCTTCTTGACGGTGGATCAAGGTTACTACACGACTGCCTCGGTTTCGTTCCAGGTTGGTAATGCGTCGGGCGCGGGCGGCCAGCAGCATCTGCTGATTGAAGTAGGGGCTCAGGGTGGAGATGATAAAAAACAGCCAGAACAACTGGAAGAAGATTTCCATTCAGCATCCTTTTGCTACTATCTTACACACACCTCCAGGCCTTTTAGTGAGGTCAAGTGGTTTTGCTCTTGCTGTATGTGAACGCAACAGCCAGCGCTCGAGCCCCCATCAATGCCAGAATGCCCGCGCTCCAGAGCAACACATCTATGCCTTTAATATCGCCTGAAAACAAGCCCAACATCATCTCTCGAAGAACAAAAATCACTGCTACTTCAACCAGGATCTCGGCCCGGATGCGGTCGTACTCAAAGTAGTCGACAAAGGCTCGTACTAGCTCGAGCACCACCACCAATGAAAGGATATTTGTGACCAGGTCTTTCAGGCCCAAACGAACCGTGGGCTGGCTAAACGCAAGGCCAAGTTCCATCAGGGTGCGCCCTACACTTACCAGAAGGCCAATAAGCAAGGCTACGAGCGCGATATTGAAGATGGCACGGGTCGTGACATTAAAAACATTTAGTAGGTTCTTTTGGGTAATCATGCGTCCTCCAGCTTATCCACCACCTCAAACAACCCTTCCAAATCCATTTTGGCGTAGATGGCGCTGGTGTTGATGTTAGCGTGGCCCAAGAGCCTTGCCGTAGCGTGTAGGTCGCGGCTGGCCTTGTAGAAGCGGGTTCCTGCAGTGTGCCGGAGCATGTGGGCGCCGTAGTAGCGCTCTGGAAAACCCAGGGCACGGTAGTGTTGGTTCAGGATTTTCCGCAGGGTTTTGTCGGTCATGGCCCGGCCATTGGCTTTGCGCCCCCCCAGATTGATCAACAGGGCCCGCTCACCCGCAGCAGCATAAGCCAGGCGGAGTTTCAGCCAGCCCTGAAGCTCCTGCATCAATGAGTAGGAGAGGGGCACGCTGCGCTGTTTGCCACCTTTCCCGCTGCGGACGACCAGCAGACGTTCTTCTAGGTGCGCATCCCCCACCCATAAGTTAACAAGTTCACTTATGCGCAGCCCGGCCTCGGCCATCAGCCGCACCGCCAGACGGTCCCGGTAGGTGGGGGGCTCGTTGTTCGCCAGGTGCATCAATAGTTTTCGATAGAGGTTCTCCGGCAAGGCCGGGCGACGCTCCTCGGGGGGGGTGTGGTCCTGGGGCGAGCGAACCTGCGGCAGCCTGGCAGCGCCCGCCCACTCGAGCGCCCGGTACAAGGCCCGCACGCCCGCAACGTAGGTTGCAATCGAGCCCGGCTTTAGAACTTGACCATCGGAGCCTGTCAGATGCCCACCCTGGGTTTGCAGGTCGGCAATGTAGCGGTCGAGGTCGTCGGCATCTACTTTCAGGATGTCGAGCGACTGGGTGTCCGACCAGGCCCAGGCCAGGAAGTCGCGCACCGCTAACTGATAGTTCTCCAGGGTTCTGGCGCTCAGGGTGGCGCGTTTGCGGCCCTTAAGCACCAGGTAGGCCCGGAGCAGCTCGAGCAGGCCCGACGCGTTGCGCTCATGCGCAGCCCGAACGGCCTCGAGGCGGCGCTTGGAGGGGTTGTGCCAGTTGGCAAGCGGCACCAGCATAGTTCCAGTATACAAAAAGCGCACTTAGGTAAATAAGTGCGCTTTTTGTGCGCGTTGTTTGAATGGAGCAACCCCAGGGCTTATCCCTGGGGTTTGAGGCAGTTTGTGGCTCTGCTTGCTCGCCTTCACCACAGCGGCTTGTCGAGGCTCAGTTTGACCAGGCCTTTTTCGGCCACAATGGCTTCACTGGAGTTCAGAATGGCCAGGCCCCGGGGTTTTTCCAGGCCCACCTCGAGAATCAGACGTTTTGCCAGCGGCTTGACCGCCGCTTTGACCTCGAGGCCCGCCTCGGGCGCATCCCACTCGGTAAAGGCCAGATCGTCGGCCTGGTTCAGATCCACGCTGTAGATCCGGCTTTTCAGGCCGTCGTACTCGTGCACCAGCAGCAGCCTGGGCTTGGGCCAGGCCAGGCCCACCACCACGTTTTTGGGGTTGTCCAGGAGATACGCATACTCGGCAAAAAGCCCATCCGGGTTGAGGCCCAGCAGCACCAGCCGCAGCACCGGCGAGCTCGAGGCGGCCTCGCAGTTGGGCACGCACAGGGGCCGCCCGCCCATCAGAGCCAGGTAGTTGCAGCTTTCATCCAGCGCACCCCCCCAGGAGGCCCTTGTGAATACCCTGGGCAAAGACCGGCGGGAGCGCTTCCCGCGCCCCTTGTTGCCCAATGGGCCCATACACCCGGCTCTTCTGGGTCTTGGGATCCAGGAACAAAAGCCGCTGGCCGCCCTCGTGCCAGGCCCAGCCCTCACTGGCCACAGCAACGGCCTCTACTAGGGGGTAAAAGGCTTCGATACGGGGCCGCTCAGATAGCCGCAGCAAGGCCAGTGCGCTCTCCCCCTAGCGGCGCAAGGTTACCCAGACCTGTCCATTTTGCATGGCCTGTCCCAGGTGTAGCAGGCTCTCCTCGAGGCTCAAGCCGGCCCAGGCTTCGGGCAGCGGTACGCGGGCCATCTCACCAAGCGTACGCCTGGCCTGATCGAGGGCGGGCTTGGCGCCGCTGGCCTGTACCAATGGCTCTGTAGGCTGCTGTGGCGCGGGGTTACGGGAGGCGTTGGCGGTTGCTGGTTGGGCTGTTCCCTGTACGGCTGGCGGCGTAACGGTAGCCCCGGGTTGGTTCGATGCAGTTGTGGAGCTGTTTGCAGGTGCCCCGGGGCTGTTGGGCACAGCCGCCTGAGCGCTCAGGTACTCATCGAGCTTCCAGAGCGAATGGGCCATCTGGTAGCGGCTGACCGCCTCGCTCCCCCGAAACAGCCCTTCCGAGCCAAGGGGCATAATCTGAAGAGCCACCATCCGCAACACCGCAGCCTCAGCCCAGTGCGCTGCGGGCAGGTCATCGGGTCGGACGAGCTTAGCAGGTGCTGCCAGGCCCAGGCGTTGGGTGAGTTTGTCCAGCACCACCGCCAACTGATACCGGGTCAGCACCGAAGTTCCACGGTAGGTTCGATCCGGGAAACCCTGCAGCAGGCCCTCCCCTAGCATCCGGCGGATGCCGGGCAGCGCCCAGTGGTTGGGCTTCACGTCCTTGAAGCGTACCTCGGCCTCCTGGGCGGCCAGAGGGCTGTCGGCCAGCACCCGTGCGAGGGTTGTGGCCAGTTGGAAGCGATCCAGCCGTACCTCACCCTTGAACAAGCCCCCTGGAAAGCCCTGCAACCAGCCTCGAGCGGTTACCTGGCTTACCGCCTGAGCCGCCCAGTGGTCGGCAGGTACATCATTAGGGAGTGCAAAGGCAGCCGTTACAAAAACCGTTACAAAAAACAAAAATCTCATGACTGAAATATTAGAAGCCCCAACACATGTTTTTCGTTCATTTGTCACAGGGAATCGTTACGTGTTCTCACCCTGTTTCATCAAAGCTTGAGCCAATATTGAGTTAACACCGGGGTTCAGAAATGGGCTTCCTATACTTCGGGTATATGGAAACCAATTTCGCGACGGCGCTGATGATGGCCGGTCTGATGTTCTTGATTTTGTTCTCGGCCTGGTATCCACAGGCGCAAAACCGCAGGATGGATCAGGGGGTACGGGCCCTGGCCCGCATGTCGCGCCACGCCAG
>CALFDH010000067.1 GCA_937950405.1 uncultured Meiothermus sp. | reverse complement strand
ATAACCCCCAATAGTTGAGGCGGGGAGGCGAGAATAACCACTGAATAAGAGGCCCAGGGTGCCAATGCACACTTGCAGCATAGGAAAACATCCCCCCTAAGGCAGTGATGTTTGTACACAAACTGCTCAGAGTGCGTAACGCCAGGGCTAAACGATGCGCCGTACTACCAAAATCTATGTGAACCTCTTGCCTTCTCCCCTGGGCAGGAGAAGGCGGCGACACCCCGAGCATGCTATTTACGAGCAGTGATGCAAACGCGATTGACTGCACCTGGGGTGGCGCCGGATGAGGGGGAGGGGGCCCAGGAACGCTTCTAACCCGATAAAGTGGGTATAACGCCGCCTGGCTCAACTGCCCTGGCTGAGCCGGAGGGCCAGTACATCCTCGAGGGCCAGCGGGGAGCGATTCCCCAAACGGGCCTGGAGAGCCTCGGCAGGCCAGATTTTCCCCAGCACCCGGCCTAACTGGGCGCGGTAAGGAGCCGGTAGACCCATGCAGCTTTGCAGCTTTTTCCAGGCGGCTTCCTCCTGGCCAAGCCCCAGCAGAGCCTGGGTTTCGAGTCCCAGCTTCCAGCTTTGCACGCCGGGGTCCTGCAAATCGCCAATCTGCACCACCTGGGCCAGGGCCTCGGCCCACTTCTCCTGCCGGGCCAGGGTCTCGGCGTAGCCCAGGCGGGCCTGGGCCTGGAAGTAGGGGTCGCTTTGCTGCAAACAGCCCTGCATCATGGTCTCGGCCTGGTCGGGCGGCATCAGCAAGGAAAGCTTGAGGGAGGTGTCAATGGCCAGGGCAATGTAGCGGTCGCCGGGAAGCTTTTTGCTGAGGAGCTCTTCGCGCAGCTCGCGCAAAATTTTCTCGCTCTCGGGGGCTTTTTGTCCGCCCACATAGGGCGGCAGGTACGGCAGCCCGCTGGCCCGCACCCAGTAGGCCACGGCGATGCGGTAAAGGGTGCGCCGGTGGCGGTAGTGGGCCTCCTCGGGGCGTTCGCGCACCTCGCGCAGGTAGCTTTCAGCCTCGGCCAGCAGGTTCAAAGCCTCCAGGGGGCGGCCCCGCACCAGCTCCAGCACGCTGGCCTCGCTCATGGCGCGGGCGCGGATAAACCCGTCGGAGGCTTCGCGAATAGACTGGTAAAGGTATTTCTCGGCCTCCTCGAAGTTGCCGATGCGGCGCAGGGCGGTGCCGAACCGGGCCCGTACCCGGGCCACCTCTTCCGGCGGCGCCCCCGAGGATTCCAGGGCTTGCAAGCCCTGCCGCATCTGGGCCTCGGCCTCGTAGACCCGCCCGGTGCGCAGGAGCAAATCGCCCGACTGATAGCGGGCCCGCCCCACCAGCAAAGGGTCGTGGGAAACCTGGCGGAGCGCTTCCAGGGCTTCCTCGAAGCGGCCTGCATCCTTGGCTACCAGGCCCTGCCACAGCCGTACCCGGTCGGCCAGAAAGGGCTGGATGGGCATTGAAAGGGCCTGCTGCACACAGGCTTCGGCCTGGGCATAGTCGCCCTGCCAGCGCTCGACCGCCGCCCAGACCAGAAGCCCCTCGGCCCCCACGTCGCCCGAGAGCGTCTCGGGTGGGGGCAACAGCTCCAGGGCAGCCGGGAAATCCCCCGCGTCCACCCGGGCTTCGGCGGCCTTGACCCGGGCCCAGGACTGGGTGGCGGGGTCGGCGGAACGAAAGAGCAGCTCGAGGGCCTCGAGGGCCTCGGGGTGGGCGTACTGGCCCAACACCGCGCGGTAGCGCACTACCGCCATGGCCAGTTTCTCCCGTTCGGGGCCGGGCCAGTGTTGCGACTCGGCCCAGAGGGTGGGCAGGAGCGAAAGCCGGCTGGGGTCTTGGGAAAGCAACTCCAACAGCTTGTCGAGCCGGTGGGCCCCCCGAGCGTGGTGGAGCAAGCGGAACAGGTCACCCTTGAAAAAATCCAGGGCCAGGGCGTGTAGTTTGCGGGCTTCTTTTTCGGGGACGCTTGGCAGCAGGGTGCGCAGGGCCGGGCGTACCTTGCCCTCGCCCATGGGGGCCAAGAGCGCCCGTTCGGCCTGCGAGAGGTGCTCGAGGCCCTTGTTCAGCGCCTTTTCCAGCAGAGCCACCGGAATGCCGGGGTCGGCCTCGGGGGAGAGCACCGCCAGCGCGTGCAGGATGGGCCGCAGGGTGGTGTCCTGGGCCAGATTTGGGGTGCTCCCGTGGGTCTGGGCGGCCTCCAGCAGCACCAGCCGCGAAAGCTCGGCAAAGTTGCGCCCGGCCTGGTTCACCAGGGCCTCAACCCGTTCGGGGGGCAGGTCGGGCAGGCGGTCTTTCACGTAGCGGCGGGCCTCGGCCCGGCTGGGGGCCGAAAGGGGGCTCCAGGCCAGGTTGGGTGGGGGTTCGGAGAGCCCGGCCAGAAAGGGGATGGTAAGCCGCCGCAGGAGGGGCTCGACCCAGGCCGCCAGCCCCACCGGGTTGCCCTGGGCGTCGCGCAGGCTCAGCCCCCCAATCTGGCCCTCTTTTTCGGCCCGCAGGAGCAGGGGTTTACCGAAGGCGTTGAGGGCCTTGGCGATCTCGTTGCGGAGTTCATCTTGCAGGGCAGCCTGCAAGGCGTAGGGCTGGGTGGGTGAAAGCTGCGAGAAGATGCCCTCGAGCTCGATGTCCAGCTTCTCGGCCAGGGGGTGCAGGTGCTGGGCCAGCTCCCCCCCCAGGTTCACCATCAGGCAGTTGGGCACCGCCCGCTCCACCGCCGCCAGCAGCACGCCCTTGCCGGTCGCGGCGCCCCCCACCACCACCATCTGGGGTTTGTCGCCCTGCTCCAGCGCCCGCACGAAACGCCGGAACAACCTGCGCTTGTCGCGCCCCAGGGCCCGCCGGGCCGACTCGAGGGCCAGCTCCGAGGGCAGGCTGGGGGCCTCGAGGCCCGACTCGGTGTACAAATCGCCGATTACCTCAAACAGGCGCAGCTTTTCCTCCGGGCTGCCCAGGTCTTTGTACAGAATGTTGCGCACCGTGCCGGCCCGTCCGCCCCGCTCGGCCACCGCCGCTTCCAACCAGCGCAAACTGCCTTTTTTGCCCCGGTGGTCGCGCCCCGAAAGGTGTGGACGCAGGTTTTCCAAATAGGTCTGCCAGAGTGTACTCACTTCTCCCACAATATCTACACCATACCGGGGTGTAGTGTAATCTGCAAGCAATAATCAGCCGAAAGCTCAAGGCTGAAGGCTTAAAGCCCAGTGCAGAGCATCAGACCAGTTTGGTATGAGCTCCAGACTGAGAGCAAAACTCGGCCTGGACTGCCAGCCATGGCGGGCTCTTGCTTTTGGCCTTCGGCTTTGGGCTTTGAGCCTACTGCACCAGCTCCACTTCCAGGTTTTTGTTGCGGGGCACGTTAATCAAAGCGCTGAAGGTGCGGTAGCCGGGCGCCTCGACCTGCAGGGTGTAGTCGCCCGCCTCGAGCAGGAAGCTCGAGCGCCCCAGCTTGCTACTGGCAATCTCCTGGGTGCCTTGCAGGATGCGAACGGTGGGGTTTGCTGCATTAACACTCACGCTCAGCAGGCAAGGACAGGCCGGCTCGACCTCGCGCACGCTGCCCGAGGTCACAGGCTGGGCAGGCGGGGGAGGGGTGGGCTCGGTGGGCGCTGGTGCGGGCAAGGGTTCTGGAGTGGTTTGCGGCGGGCCTGGCTCGGGCGGGGTGAGAGCGGGCTCGGGGCTGGTAGGGGCCGGGCTGGGCTCTATGGGTGCGGGGGCGGCTCCGGTGGTTTCGGGGGTGGTGGGGGTTGCGGTGGGTGGCATGGCCGGGCCGGTGCGGAAATTGTCGAGCGGGTCGGGGATGGCGCCGGAGGTCAGCAGGTTGGGGTTGGGGCTGTCCAGCAGGGTGATGCTGCCAAACCCTACCAGTCCCAGCAAAATCGCCAGGGCTGCCGTCCAACCTGCCAGGCGGCGCTGTCGCAGGTTTAGCAAGGCCCAGACCAGGAGCAGCACCCCCAGAACGCCCATGCCCCAGAACACCGGTGTGCCGTATAGGTGATGCAGCCAGGCTCCACCCAACCCAAATAGGCCCAGCAGCGCACCGAAAGCCATCCAGGCTAGCCCACCGCGCTGGAGGCGGGTCAGGCCCCACAGCAACAGCAGTACCCCCAGAATGCCTAGAACCCATAGCAATAGTGCGTTCATACAAGCTCCTTTCGTGGCTCGAGGGATCGGCAAAGAGGCTCACAGGGCATGGTCAGGCACTCAACCCCTGGGAGCCTTTCAGTTCACGACGGCGGGCCTGGACATCCGGTGTACTTTGCGAAGATCCAGTAGTCGTGAATTCCTTACTCGCATGAGCCGTTGCCCTTCCTAAACTCTAACACCAGGGCTAACAACCTGGGTGTATCCACTCTGTTCCGAATAACTCAAGAAATCCGAAGTGAGGCCCACATGACCCGCCAGGCTGAGGGTGGTGTTCGGCTTTCCAATACCCGCCGGCTCTGTAGGGTTGAGGCAAACGTCCTAGGACAACCCCAGCCGGGCAACGGTATACTTGACCCACTATGAAGCTCGTACGTTTTGGTGCAGGCCAGTGGGGGGTTCTAGAAGGCGAGATGATCCACGAGACCGACGGCCCGGCGGGCAACCCCACGGGCCGTCATTTTGACCTGGGGGGCGTGACCCTGCTGGCGCCGGCCACACCCACCAAGATTGTGTGCGTAGGGCGCAACTACCTCGACCACATCAAGGAGATGGGCAACGATGCCCAGGACCTGCCCAAGGAGCCGGGCTTGTTCCTCAAGGGACTCAATACCCTGGCCCACCCGGCCAACCCGGCCCGCCCCGACCACTCCGGCGATGTGGTGCCCTATCCGAGCTTTACCAACCTGCTGCACTACGAAGGGGAGCTGGCGGTTGTCATCGAACGGCGCATGAAGAACGTGCCCGAGGCCGAAGCCCTGGACTACGTGCTGGGTTATACCTGCGCCCTGGACGTGACCGCCCGCGACAAGCAAAAAACCGACCTGCAATGGGTGCGGGCCAAATCCGCCGACAAGTTCTGCCCCCTGGGGCCCTGGCTGGTGACCTCGCTGGATCCGCAGAATACCGTCCTTCGTACCTATGTGAATGGCGAACTGCGCCAGGAGGCCCACACCAGCCTGATGATCTTCTCGGTGGCCCAGATCCTCTCCTACATCAGCAGCTTCATGACCCTGGAACCCGGCGACGTAGTGCTGACCGGCACGCCAGAGGGGGTGGGCGAGCTTAAGCGCGGCGACCGGGTGGAAGTGGCTATCGAGGGGATTGGCGATCTGCACACCCGAATTGGGAACTGAACCCCTGCTTCCAGCAGGGTTTGGCCGCATACTGAACCTCGAGGTGCCCCGCGCACCAGGAAAAGGCGGTGTCTGCCCAGGAGGGCAGATGGGACGTGGAGGTGTAGGTGCCAAGGGCCGAACTCATCTTGCTGGTAGCAGGCGTCTTGCTGCTCCTGAGCGTGCTGGCCACCAAGCTGGGCGGGCGGCTGGGGGTGCCGGGGCTCTTGTTGTTTCTGGCCATTGGGATGCTGGCCGGCAGCGACGGCCCGGGGGGTATCTGGTTCGATAACTACGCCCTGGCCCAGTTTGTGGGCACGGTGGCGCTGGTGTTCATCCTCTACTCGGGCGGGCTTTTCACCCGCTGGGGCACGGTGCGGCCCATTCTGGGGCCGGGGCTATCGCTGGCTTCCGTAGGGGTGTTCATCACCATGCTGGCTACCGGCGCTTTTGCCTGCTGGGTGCTGGATTTGCGCTGGCTCGAGGCCCTCTTGCTGGGGGCCATTGTCTCCAGTACCGATGCCAGCGCGGTGTTTGGCGTTTTGCGCGAGCGGGCGGTGCGCCTGCGTAAGCCGCTGCGCCCCTTGCTCGAGTTCGAGTCGGGCACCAACGACCCCATGGCGGTCTTTCTGACGGTGGGCCTGACCCTGCTCCTGACCCAGCCCGGCATGAGCGGCTGGCAAATTCTGCCCATGTTCGTCCAGCAGATGCTGCTGGGCCTGCTGCTGGGGTACGGGCTGGGCCGGGTTTCGGTCTGGCTTTTGCGCCACTTGCGGCTCAGTTTCGATGGGCTGTATGCGGTCTTTTCCCTCACCCTGATGCTGCTGGTCTTCTCGCTAACGGCCGTACTGGGGGGGAGCGGTTTTTTGGCAGTGTACGTGGCCGGGGTGGTGGTGGGCAACAGCGATTTTCCCCGCAAAACCGCCCTCACCAGCTTCCACGAGGGCCTGAGCTGGTTGATGGAGATCGGCATGTTCCTCACCCTGGGCCTGCTGGTGTTTCCATCCCAGCTACCTGCGGTGGCCCCTAGCGCAGTCTTGCTGGCGCTATTCCTGATGTTCGTGGCCCGTCCGCTGGCGGTTTGGCTAAGCCTGCCCACACCCCGCTTTCGTTGGAACGAAAAGGCCTTTATCGCCTGGGTGGGCCTGCGTGGGGCCATTCCTATCGTGCTGGCCACTTTTCCCTTACTGGCCGGGCTCGAGGCCGCCCAGCAAATCTTCAACGTAACCTTTTTCGTGGTGATTTTCTCGGTGTTGGTGCAAGGCACCACCCTGCCCCTGGCAGCCCGCTGGCTGCGCGTGCGCGCCGAGGACGAGCCCCCAGCTTCCTCGCCCTGACTGCTCACCCTTCTGACGGTTCGGCATCCACAAACAAGGTCTTGCCCTGGGTGTAGAGCACCTGTCCCGGTGCGGCCTTGCGGGGCCGCCGGACGTGCTTTTTGGCGGTGTAGTCCACCGGCACGCTTTTCTCGCCCCTGGCCCTGGAGTAGTAGGCCGCCAGCTGGGCCGCATAGAGCAGGTCGGGCAGGGCGGCGGGCTGCCCCTGGGTGCGCAGGATGACGTGCGAGCCGGGGAGGCCCTGGGCATGAAACCACAGATCTTCAGAATGGGCCATGCGGGTCAGCAGGTCGTTTTCCTTGCTGCTGCGGCCCACCCAGACCTCAAACCCTCCTGGGCTTTTGAAGCGCAGCCCGGTCTGGGGGCCTTTCTCGCGGAGCTTGCGGTTTTCTGTGCGGAGTTCGTCCCTCGAGAGCCCTTCCACCCGCTTGAGCTCGGCCTCCAGGGCCCCGATCTGCGCCTCGGTCTGGGGGAAGAGCCCCAGGGCCTTTTCGGCGTTCGCTTCCAGGCGCTTGGCCCGCTCGTAGAACTTGCGGGCGTTCTGGATGGGGGAGAGCCCTTTCTCCAGGGGAATTTCTACCGGCTGGCCGGAGAAGTCCTGGAGCTGCGCCACCATTCCCGGCGGAATTTGCGGGCCATAGGCCATCAGGAGGTCGCCCCACCCGCGTAGGCGCTCGGCTTCCTCCAGCCGCTCTAAGGCCCGCTGGTAGTCCTGCAAACGGGCTTGCAGGGTTTTGATCTGCCGCAAAAGCGCCTCGCGCAGGGGCTTGCGCAGGGCCTCGGCCTCCTCCCGCTCCCAGCTTGCCCAGAGCGCTGCCGAGAGCGGGGTGCGCCCCTGGGGCTCTTCCACCAGGCTGTGGATAACCCTGTGGATAAGCGGCAGATGCCCGGTGGTCAGCACCGTCTGCGGGCTAAGCTGGGCCCGGCGCACCAGTTCGGCCCCCAGTGCCTTGCCCACCCCGTCCAGGTGTTTGAGAAGCTGGGCGAAGGTCTGGCCCACAAAAGGGGTCAGCGCCTCCGGGTTTAGCGTGCGGGGGTCGAGCTTCTGGTAGGGCGGGGGCGGGGTGTAGGGCAGCCCAGGCCGCAACTCCCGGAAGCGGTTAATCGCAGGCGTGACGGGGCGGTCTATGCCCAGGATCTGCCCCCCCAGGTCGCAGACCATCAGGTTGGCGTTGCGCCCGGTCAGCTCAAAGACCAGCCGAGCCGGGGCCACGTCCACAAAGCCCTTCTCCCCCTCAAACTCCAGCAGCACCACCCGATCCAGCTTGACCTGCTGTAGCCCCACCAGCCGCCCCTTGCAGCGGGCCTCCAGCAGCCGCTGAAAAGGGGTTCGGGCCTCGCCCCCAGGGTGTGCGGCGGCACGTTGTCCCGACAGGGAATCTACCCCCAGGCGGCCCGGCTCCACCGTTAGGATGGGGTTAGGCGGGCGATAGCGCAGCACTAGGTTGCCTACCCTCTCCAAAAGCAGCGCTGCCGTCCCATCGTCTGGAAAAACCCAGCCCAGGCTACGCAGGGGCAACTGCCCCGCCAGCTCGCGCACCACTGCATGTATCAGCAAACCTTCCATACGGTCCTACCACGGCCAAGTATAGGGTTTGGATAGGGCCTGACCGCTTCAGGCTTTGGAGGCTAGCCGGGCTTATCTCCGCGCAGTACGGAAGCCGCGCTCCAATTCCGATGGAGTCATACCACTGGACTTACACACCTTGGGGATCAGCGGACAAAAGGGGCATTCATGTCAGAAAACTTGGAGATACCCTACCACGCCCTGTTCTGCGCGCTAGAAGTTTTAGCCCAAAGCCCCATCCATACCGCTGCCCTGGCCCGGGACGTGAGGTTTAGGAGATGTTCCGGGGGCTGCAGCAGGAGCTGGGCATCGGCACTGGTGAAGGGCCAGACGGCTGGCCCAGATGGCCTTGGGGCCGGTGGTTGATGGGCTGATTGAGGAGCGAGAGTGGCTGGGGTTGCGTTTCTACCAATGCCGACGGAGACCGGTTGCAGGCAAGCTGAGCTTGGATTTGATCCCGCTGTTATCGGTGCAGGGGCAGGCCGTGTGAGTTCAGGTGATGAGTTAGCGAAACTCCCATAAATGGCACGGTGGCATTTTTTTTTCAGGTTGCGCCTAACAGGTGCATGCGCCCGACAGGCTCCGCCTCGCTGCGCTCGGCTCGCCCGTGGGTGATGTGCATACCGTTAGACCCCCCCAACCCGCCTAAGCTGCACTAAAAACGCTGTGTGCCCCACCTGCTGAAACTTGGGGTGGGCAACGGGGGGGCGTAGGTCCCACTCGCGGTGCAGCACTTCCAGGGTGCGCTCCACCAGGTAGGGGAGGCGCTGGGCTTGGAGGTACTCGAGCAGCGCCACCACCTGGGTCAGGTTGGGCAGGTAGCAGGCCAGGAAGCGGTCGGGCTTGAGGGCCGGGGTTACGGCGGGGAGGACTGTCCAGGGCTCCATCAGGTCCAGCGCCACGCCGTCGAAGGTGCCGGGGGGTAGCTGGGCCTGGGCCAGGTCGGCCTCGAGCCAGGTCACGTTGCCCCAGTCTTCAAACTCGCTCAGGTTGCGCCGGGCCCTGGCCTGGTGTTTGGGGCGGGTCTCGTAACTCCAGACCTGGCCGGTAGGCCCCACCGCCCGGGCCAGGTACAGGGTCAGGCCCCCGGAGCCCGAACCGGCTTCCAGCACCCGCATGCCGGGGGCTAAGTCGAGCAGGAAGCAGAGGGTGGCGGCGTCCTTGGGGTAGGTGGGGGTGGCCTCGCGGGGCATGTGCAGCACATAGTCTTCCAGGGTGGGGCGGTGAATGGTGAACTGCTCGCCCTGCGGGGTGGCAACCCGGGCGCCGGGCCCGGCTTGCACAATGGCCTCGTGATCCAGGGAGCCCCGGTGGTAGTTGAAGCGGCCCCCCGCCTGCAAGCGGAACAGGTAGGTGCGGCCCCGCCGGTCTTGCAGGAGCGCCCAGTCGCCGTAGGTCATGGAGCCTAGCCTAGCGGGGGGGTGGGTGGGTTTGTCAAACGCGATGGCGCTGCCATACCAAATCTTCAGGGTTCCTCTCACCAGGCTGGCATCGAGGCCTTGAACCCGACACGACTCCCCAATCCCCCAAATGGGGGGCTGGCTTGTTAATTTATCGATTCCGAGCTTTTAAGATTCCTTCATTTATGTCGATAAAAACGCCATTAATCTGGCCGTTACTTCGCGTTACCTGGAGAGGGATTTTTTAGGTCAGAGGTCACCAGGAGCCCCCCTGCCCACTCCTAAGATGCACTCAGTGAGCAAGCACTGGACATGAAATCCTTTGGAAATTCTGCCGATAACCAACTCATACCTACCATGTCCAGACTGGGGGTTCTGTGAAGCGAGCCAGCGGCCTGAGCGTAATCGAGCTGATTGTGGTGACCACCATTCTGGGTGTGCTGATTGCCCTGGGGGGCGGGTGGTTCAACTCCGATCGGACGCGGGTCAACCAGGCGGCCCAGATTCTTAGTGCCGATGTGACCCGGGCCCGCCTCGAGGCCCTGCGGCGCAACGTGCCGGTGGGGATTCGCTTTAGCTTTGCCAGTGGAACCAACCACTACGAAATTGTGGCCGACAACGATCAGAACGGCCTGGACAACAGCGACCCGGTGATTAGCCGTACCCAGTTTGGGGAGGGCGAGTATGGCCGGATTGTGGGCAGCCTGCGGCAGTGCACCGCTGCCGACGCGGCGGCCTCTACCAGCGCCGAGGTGGTCTTTGACGCCCGGGAGGTCTATCAGCTGGCCACCAGCCGCAGTGTGGAGCTTGCCATCGGCTCGTATAACCGTTTTGTCAACATCAACCAGCAGGGCCGCGCCCAGATCAGCGCGGCCTGTCTATAGGAGCCATCATGCAGAATCGAGGAATTACGTTAGTGGAGCTGCTGATTGCCCTGGCTGTGATGGCGGTGGCGTTTGGGGTGCTGGTGTTCTCCCAGGTCACCAACTACCGCGCCACCGCCCGGGCGGGGGTGGTGAGCCAGGTCAAGGACACCGCCACGCAAATACTGGAAAACCAGGTGGGGGTGGTGCTGGCCAACTTCACCCGCTATTACAACGGCTGCCCCAACGGCAACGAAAGCGGGAGCAACTTTGTCTGCTCGGGGACGGGGTTCATCATCAACAGCGGGGTGGACGAGGGTCTCGAGGGCGAGGGGCAGATCCTCATTCAGTCCTCGGCCACCAGCCAGGGCATCACCATCAACCTGGCCACCAAGGTTTCCTGCTACGACAGCTTTGCTTCGCGCACAGCGGCCATCGGCGCGGGCAGCCTCGAGCCCTGCCCGGGGGTCAACTAGGAGCCTGTTATGCGAACCAGGGGTTTAACCATTCTCGAGCTGATGGTGGTGCTGGCGATTTTTGCCGGGGTGCTGGCCATCGCCACCCGTTTTTTTGCCAGCCAGTCGCAGGACACCCGCATCGTGCAGGAGCGCAACGAGGTACAGGACCGGGCCCGCCTGGTGTTGCAGATGGTCAGCCAGGATCTGATTCTGGCCGGCTCGAGCCGCTTCATCCGGGGCAACGAGGTGCGCTTCGATGGCGCCCACTGGGTTTCCTGTGCGCCCGGAACCCCCTGCCTTACCGGCACCGACCAGCTCGAGCGGGACACTATCGTGACCCGCTACCATACCAGCCTTTATCCGAGCGGGCAGGAGTGCCGCTCCATCGGCTATAACTTCAATGGCACCACCCTCCTGCGGGCCGATGTGCCTTGCAGCCAGGCCCCGATCAACAACATTCCTGCTACCAGCTACCGTGAGTTCGCCACCAACATCACCCAGCTCAACATTCGCTACGTCTGCGGCGATGCCGCCGCCACCGAAGTGGGGCTGCCCAGCGGCTGTATTGCGGTGGCCAATCCTACCGAACGCTTCGTGCGGGCGGCGCTGGTCACGGTCACGGCCCGTGCCCCTCAAGGAAGCTATACCTACACCATCGCCCAGCGGGTGCCAATCCGCAACCTGAAAACTGACGAGGTGCTGTGATGAGACAACCCCAAGGAATCGCCCTGGTCGTCACGCTGGCCATTCTGGTCGCGGTGGGGCTGCTGGCTTTTGCCTCCTCGGTCACCACCATGGTCAGCCAGTGGAGCGCCCGCAACGAGCGCGGCGCAACCGAAGCCTACTACGTGGCCGAAACCGGCCTGCAGCAGTGGAAAACCCGCCTGTTCCAGACCTACCGCTGGCAGCTCTACCAGACCGTGCGCAATGTTGGTGGGAGCCGCACCCCCACCCGCAGCGAGTGTGGCAATGTGCTCGCGGGCGGGGTGGACTGGAACCGCAACGGCACCATTGAAAGCAACGAAACCCTGCCCACCACCCGCACCGGCAGCGTACCGATGGGCACCGGCACCGGCACCTACACCATCACCGTGGCCCAGGACCCCACCCGCCCGCGCTTCATGCTGGTGCGCTCGGTGGGCCGGTTCAATGGTTCCCAGGCCATCGCCCAGGCCACTTTCGACCTCTCCAACACCGGCCCCTGGAACTATGCCATTTTCAGCGGGCGCGGGGCCGCTAACAAGCACCTCAACGGGGGCGCTACCATCCGGGGTGGGCTGTATGTGCAGGGCCAGAGCAGCGACCCCAACCGGAGTGTGATTGACTCCAACGGCAATTTTGCCCTGTATAACGACTACAACTATACCTCCGATAACGTGTTTGGTAGCCGCCTCAACAGCGATATGCGCAGCCTAGCAAACCTGTGTGCCACCCTGCGGGTGCAGTATGGGCAGGTGGAGGTGGGGGGGAGCTCGAGCTATGGCACCCCCAGCAACCCACTCCTGGGCGCCTATGTGGGCGATGCCGCCAACGACATTTACGGCAATACCTCCAACGTGTGTGCCGCCAACCGGGGCATCTGCACCGACGACCGGGGCGCCTTCGACCTGCCCCCCGCCCTGGCCCCCCGCTTCCCCGAGTTCAACTCCACCCCCTGCACCACCAACCCCAGCCGTACCTGGGCCGCCTGTGTGCGCGATGAAGCTGCTGAACGGGGTATCCGGATCACCAGCACGGGCATCCTCTTCCCTTTGGGTGCTTTGCCTACGAGTCCGCTTTCATGCGTGACGGCAAATGTTCTTAGTGGGGGCACGCTACGATTTGGCAACACCAGTATAGATTGCCGATACACCCTCAATGGTCGAACCGGTGGCTTTCGCTACATCGCAGGGAACCCCGGTACCCTGGAAATTTACGGAACCCTGCACACCAGTGGCATTAACGTGAGCTTCGACAATGCAGTCAACTACCGGGCCTTCGACTTCACCAACCCCACAGAGCGCAACGCTTCCATCTTTGTGGAAGGTGGCAGCATTACCCTGAAC
The DNA here is from genome assembly GCA_937950405.1 of uncultured Meiothermus sp. Lineage (GTDB taxonomy): Bacteria > Deinococcota > Deinococci > Deinococcales > Thermaceae > Meiothermus. Next base: position 3,694 of record CALFDH010000067.1, on the reverse strand, counting down.
CGCGATGTGCTGCCCGATGCCAGCTCGGCTACCTTCCCCAACCAGGTGCTGGGGCTCCTGGCCCAGAACAACATCGAGCAGCTCACCAACAATGCCATGGGTATCTTCTACGCTGGAAACCGCTTCCGCACCCAGCGCAACCAGCGCACCCTAGGCACGGTGGTAACCAACGAATTCTGCACTACCAGTGCAGGGGGCAGTCAGTGCAATGCCGGTCAACAGGCCGAGGTGACCTACGTTCCGACCATGGGGAATATTCCTGTGGCGGCGCAAATCCCCGAAGACACCATCATCGCCTCCTTCAAGATCATGTCCTACGAACGGCGCTAAGCCGAGGCGCCTGCTGGCCCCACGCCATGCGTGGGGGTTGCTTTTGCTATCTGCGGAAAAACAAATTCCTGGTAGGTGTAGGTAGACTGAGGCCATGCCGCTCAAGCATCAACTGGCCTGGGTGATTGGTTTGCTGGCCTTTATTCCCAACCTGGTCATTGTGCTCACCTTCTGGGCCTCGGCCCGTGGGCAATCCCTGGAAACCTCACTTTTTTTGCTGGGGTGGGTGCTGGTGCTGGCGCTGATTGCCGCCGGCGTGGGCTACGTTCTGGCCAATACGCTCCTGCGTCCCATGGACGAGCTGACCCGTAGCCTGTATTACCTGCGCGGGGCGGGTCGCACCCTGGCCGAGTTTTCTCTGCCCTCGCCTCAACAGCGGCCACCTGCTGAGATACGGCAGTTGCGTGAGGGCTTCGAGGAGGTACTGGATCATCTGCGCGAGTTGCTGGAGGCCCGCGAGGCTACCTATGCCGCTCTGACCCATGACCTCAAGACCCCTTTACTGGCCAGCCTGCGGGCGCTGGAATACCTGGAAGAAGCCGACAAAATCGGGCCAGAAAAGCGCAAGGAAATGCTGCGGAACTTGCAAGAAGAACTGAGCCGCAGCTATTTGTTGGTCGAGAATCTGCTCACTGCCAGCCGCCTCGAGGCCCAGCGCATCCAACCAGAAAACCTCAACCTGCGCTCGATTCTCGAGGACTTTCGCCTGCGCTACGCCCAGCAGGCTCAAAAGCGGGGCCTGCAACTGGAGATTGAAGGGGCCGGACAGGCCCGCGCCGAGCGGCTCTTGCTCGAGCGGGCCGTGGCCAACCTGACCGAGAATGCCCTACGCCATGCCCGTAGCCGGGTGGTGCTCAGGGCGGGGGATGGCTGGCTCGAGGTCGAAGACGATGGGCCAGGCCTGCCCGATAGCCTGGAAGCCCTCTCCCAGCCCTTTCGCAGCCAGCGCCTGCGGGGGGTGCGGGCGGGCAGTGCGGGGCTGGGGCTGTACGTGGCTCGACGCGTGGCCGAGGTGCATGGGGGGAAGCTAGAAAACCTAGCCCCGCCAGGCCGGGGAACTCGATTGCGAATTCGGGTGCTCTGAAGTCAAACAAAGAACTTTTCTGTTAAGCAGTTGCTCTCACCAGGATTGGATTGTGATATTTGACCGCGGGTGTTGTGGTCTTTGTAAAATGTTTATATCCTGCCCTGGCACGCATAATCACCCATAAAAGCAATCTTGGATGGTGTATTAACAGCTTATTAACGTAACGCCGAAACCCCCCATTTGGGGGTGTGGTAACAGGCCGAGCCTGCGCACACTGGTTATCGAGGAGTTGCTATGAACCCTGGTCGAACCAATCCCCTCCCACAGAAAGGAATCGCGCTTGTTACCGTGCTGGTAGCGGTGGTCATCGTGGTAACGATCTTCACCATCCTCAGTGCCAGTGTGCTCAGCGAGCTGCGCAACGGTCGCACGGTCAGCGTCCGGGACGAGCTGGCCCAATCCGCCGACGGGCTCTCGGAGCGGGCTCGACTTCAACTGGTGCTCAATTACCGGAACCTGGGCATTGGCGTTCCTGCCTACCTTGCTCAGGTTGCTGAGAACCCGACGACCAACACGGTGGACTTGGGCAATGGAATTACCGGGCGCTGGCGCGTGCTACGGGTTTCTCCGCCGGGCTCGGATTACGGCTGGATTGAGGTGGCCGCCACAGCCAGCCGGGGCAGCGAAAGCCAGACCGTAATCCGGCGGGTGAGCTTTGGACAAAACGATGTCTTCAAGCTGGCCATGCTTTCCGAGACCACCAACTGCATGTACTGTCACCTACGGGTCAATGGAGATGTTGGGGCCCTGTTCCATCACCGGCCGGGCTGGGGAGTAGAGGGCTCAAGTGGGCATGGTTCGGGGGGTCATGAAGGCGGCTCGGTGATCCGGGGCAACCTGTACGCAGCGCGAACCATCACCAACGACGACACCCCTAGGAATGCTTCCGGGGCCCTCACGCGCGGAAATTATTCAGCTAACGGAACCGGTACGCTGAACGCTTATAAGATCAACGGTTCCTTGGTTACGGGCGATGTAGAGGTCAACTCCACCAACTCGGCCCTGCCCCAGGACACCGACGGAGACGGTATTCCCGACTTTCCCCCCATCAAGCGTTCGGTGGCCCTGGCCAGCGCCAATGGCAGCTTGAGCGGCGGCGTTATTGTGGCGATCGGCGCCGGCCAGGTGCTCAATGCCACCACCCTCACTACGGCCCAGGTTGGCGGTATCAACCGCACCTACAACGGCAACCTGGTGCTCATTGGTACCCCAGACAACCCGATCGTGCTGGACAAGGACATTTATGTCAGCGGGGATGTGGTCATCAAGGGGGTGGTCAAAGGGCGCGGTGCCATCTATGCCGGGCGCAACCTGTACATCGCGGGTAACGTAACCTACCAGAACCCCCCCTCTAAACCGGGCCAGGGGGTCTGCACAGGGGTAACCGATCCCGATCAGTGCGCCCGGCTCAACATTGCCAACGGGCGGGATGAGCTGCGCCTGGCGGCCCGGGGCAACACCGTGGTCGGAGATTACACCGAGCGCGATGCAGCCGGGAATCTGCTACCCATCGACCAGCGCCAATCCGCCGATTACTACCGTGCTCAGTTCGGTTTTTACGGAGGCAATCGCTACTACGACATCCAGACCGGGGACGAACTGGTCTATAAATCCGGGCGCTACTACAACGTGGAAGGAACCGAAATTCCCGCCAGCAGCGTTATAACCCGTGCTGCGAACCAGGCTAATCCGGCGCAGGACGCTTATTCCTACAGCTTCCGACCAGGCTCGGTGGACTCGAGCGGCAACTTCAACCCGTGGATCTCGGACAGCGTCTAGAAGAATCTTTTGCTGGGCTCGGCCAACCTGAGCCATAACACCTGGCGCTGGTACTTTGGTCCTCCCCCAAGCGCTACCACCGACAAAGTGGGCTACCGCGATGCCCTGCGGGATCAGTTGGTGGCCGCTCGCATCCCCTCCAATGCCGCCCTGGCCATCGCCTGCCGCATGGCCGGTCTTTCGGCGGGGAGCAATGGCTGCCCTTCCCCAATACCTAGCTTCAAAGCTGGGCAGGATTTGCGTGATAACTCGGGAAACCTGCTGGGGTACTTCCACTTAGATGGTAGTGTCGAAAAAGGTACAACCCTACGGGTAATGCGGGATCAGCCGCTGCCCTACGAAACCCAGGTTACCCGGGTGGATGCTTTCCTCTACAGCAACTACCGCATCGCCGGTAAAACCAGCATGCTGGGCATGGCCATGAACGGGGGTCTGATCGCCAAGGAGCTGGGTATTTTGGCCCAGGGGCGTTACAAGGGCTGGTGGCTATCCAGCCGC
>CALFDH010000066.1 GCA_937950405.1 uncultured Meiothermus sp. | reverse complement strand
CGAGATGCCTGCGGGCGCAGGGCGTACCCTCTCCCCTGAGGTAGCCAGTTACCTCGACATCAACGTGACCCACACCATTGCAGGGGGTAGCCCACGAATCATCGCCGTTACCAGCCCGGCGGCCCTCGAGGGCAAAAGTAGTGTGGCCATCAGCCTGGCACGGGCCTGCGCCAAAGCAGGCAAACTCACCCTGCTGATTGACCTCAACAGCCGCAAACCGGTGCTGCACCAGGAGTTTCGCATCACCCAGGGCCACGATATCGTGAGTGCGCTGGTCAACCTGCCCCGCGTACACCCCCAGCCCACCCTGGTCGAGAACAACCTGTACCTGATTCCCTGCCTGCAGCCCCTCGAGAACCCCCCTCGCTTGCTCTCCGAGCTGTTCCGTCCCTTCATTACCCACTTCAAGGAGAGCGGCGCATACGACATGATCATCATCGACACGCCGCCCGTGCTGACCGTGACCGATACCCTGATCATGGCCCCTTATGTTTCCGGGGTGCTGATGGTGGTGCGCGAAGGCCAGACCGACCGGCGCCAGTTGCGCTCGGCCCTCGAGATCCTCAAGCGGGTGGGCGCCCAGACCCTGGGCCTGGTGATGAACCAGGTACGCGAAAGCCCGACCCTGCCCAGGCCAGACAAAGTTTACGAGGGCAGCAAGAGCGCCGGCATCTTTAGACCTGCTACTGAAGAAAAGCCATAACCTGACCCTGTTCCCACGGCCCAGGTTTGTCCTGGGCGGTTTTTTTGTGAGTGTCTCCATAGTCAAGATGCGCGATGAGATCCCGAAAGATCTGTGGGAAATTGTGCAAGGTACATATGGCCGATTCCGCCAGTTTTGCCAATCTACCTTGGCGCAACTTCGCACAACGTCAGGAGCATCGGCATCCACCTGGATTGCAAACACCGACTTGCCTTGCTGGCTGGCATACTTCAAGATGGGAACCTCCCCACACTGCAACTTGAGGAAGGAAACCCTATCGCTGCAGTTATGGCGGATCAACTGTAGCGAGTAAAAGTCCCTCCAACTCTTTTGCGGCAGCGGGAGACTGAGGATTTCCTCGCGCAAGGAGCGGGTGGCAGGCCGGTTCATCTGGAACCAAACCGCCGAGTAACCGCCTTCAAGTTTAGCAGGCTCCCATTCGGCACGAGCCTCCTCTGAATCGTGCTTCGGTTGTTTCCCGGATTGAACAAAAGTGGGCGAAAAAAGTACCCATCAGCACCCGGCACCAGGCGCGCCTCGGCCCGGATGCCCTCCAAGCCCGGGACCGGGCTTTCCGGGAAATAGAACAAATATAGTGGCGCAGGGGCTGGAGACGGGAAAGCACAGCCCGAAAGCAAGGGGAACTGCTGAGGCTTACGGCCTGTGGCCAAGACTTAGCGGAACACTTCGTGTGGCGTTCTTATCACAGTTAGAAATCCACTATGTCAATGTTAAATCCGTGGGGCGAGGTAGGATTTTCGGTGATGCGCAGCCCTTTTAGCGGTCTCTGTTTACTATAAAAAGTAAACTGCAACCGCAGTGGTTGTTTATCCGGCAAACACCTCCAGGTTAGGTCTACCTCCGCCGAGTTGCGCTCAGAGTAATCAAAACCAAGAATGTAGTAGGTTTTCCTGGGCTGAGGGTTCGGATCTGGAATGCGGACGGGCTGGCCAGGCGTCAGAACCACCCTATCAACTTTCTCCTCTGTGCTGTACATGTAGCCAATACCCCTGTTTTTTTCGTTGTTGTTTGTGAGTTCAACTCCCGAGCATACCCCATTCGATGTATACTCCACTTCAGTAACAGGTACGTAGTAAGAAAACTCCAACTCGCATGCCGCTAAGGCAACGGCCAAGGTTGGAAACAGCCAGTGGAACTTCATCGTAACCACCTACCTTCTGTACATTCCAAATGCCCCGCTATAGAAACTCGCCATGTCGGTAACGTTGACAAAACTACCTTGCAACATATCTTGCATCCATGAGTTTGATTCTCTCCGAATCCACAAAAACACGTTTGCTGAAAACCAGCCCTCGTGCACAATATAGGCCTGCGACACAGCAAAGTGGCCTACAACGCCCTGCCCATACATAGAAATCACCGGCTCGTTGTCCCGACCAATCTTCCCACGCACTATATCCCGCACACGCCAGGTGTGTTGACTGAAGTCTATCCAAGCGATGGGCAAGGCCACGATAGTCCATCCAGTAGCCGAGTAAACTACATTCACCCAGGCCTTATGGCTGCCCCGCATCTCCCAGTTTTTCCCTTCCGCACTCGCTCTGTCCTGAATCCAGTTGTTGGCACCTGGAATCATGTTGGTGTCGCGGGTAAGGCCTTGGTTTGAGTCTTGTATCCACCAGGTGTCGGTATAGCGAGCAATCCGTGGCTGATATACATTTTGACCGTCCCGCGTGCCAAGGTAGACGGGTTCGAACATTTCCTGCGCAATAGCATATGCTGTATTAGGTGTGGAACCGGAATTGATGAAGTTCACGGCATATGAACCATAGTTCTGGCGTTGGGTTGCATACCAAGCAAACAAACGGACAATGGCCAGCGGCCCACAACCAATGTTGTTTAGCCTTCCCAGTCCACTGAGACCGGCATCCCAGGCTCCCCAGTAACCGTCAGCAGGAGCAAAACGATAGTAATCAATCGCCTGTAGGTTGCCAAGCGGATCGGCAATGTGTATGTCGTTGGCAATGCGACATTTTTGCCCATTGACATTGCAGTCGGTATAGTCTTGGGGGTTGTCAGGGTTGTAAAGATTATTGTTTGCAATGTCACCGTTGTAGCGATTCTTACGAACCACACTTGCATAGCCCATCCCGGCGCAAAACCAGCCCATGCACCAGGCCCGCTCGTTGGTGTAGCTGGGGCTTACCCCCTGGGCCGCTTTTTGGGCTTCCAAGGCAGAGATGAGTTTGTAAACATCCAGGTTCCCATCCGACAGGGTCACTTCGTCCAGGGTGGGCAGTCCAGCGCTTTGCGACATACCCCTGTTATTGGCCTCGGCACGAAGCCTGTCCCAGTCTTCCTTGATCTTGTCCAGGATGCCGTCTTTCTGCCGCTGTTCAAAGAGTACCTGCTGGGCCTGCTGCCAGAGTTTTACCTGTTCGGTGCTTACCTCGGTAGAAGTAGCGGTATCCCAGATGCGTCCACGCTGGTCTTCAAGGTAGAGCATCCCAGGCGAGGGGCTCAGGAAGCGCTTATAGGAACCGGCTTTCTTCCGGGTTTCAGCTACGCTTTTGAAACTGCTGGCGGGTATGATGAAGGAGAAAAAACTGCGCTTATCAGTAGCTCCAACCGCGTACATGGAATGCGCGGACTTCGGGTTGCTCAGGGTTCCCCAGAAATCGGTGGTCTCGGGGCCTACCAGGAGCAGGTGATGCAGGGGTTTACCTGCCATGTCGTAGACAGTCTCGCTGGCAAACTTGTAGGTTTTGGCTTCTTGCAGGCTCACCCCTCCAGCAGAAACCTTCATCCCAAGTGTGAGGGCTTGGGCCAGGGCCAGCGGCACGGGTTCACCGTCCGAGGGAGAGGCGTTGAGCGGGACGTTGGCGTGTTGCGATCCGCACGCCGCCAGCAGCAGTATTAGCCCAACGACCAACGACCAACGACCAACGACCAACGACCAACGATAAAAATCCACATAACCATATGCACCTCCGTATGCTTGGCTACACTTTCGTGTTCCAGGAGCATGATGGTATATCAAGTACACATTGTCAAGTGACAAATGTATTTTTTTACTTAGTTAAATTATTGCTCATATGCAGGCTCGGGATTGACCAGATGTGTGTCGTAGTTGCAGGGGAACCGGGAGGTCTAGCGTAACCATCTGCCCCTTGTGGTGGAACTCGAGGGTGATGGGGTGCACCAGCAACAAGGGCTGGCTCACGTTGGCCTTCCAACCCTTGTGAGGATGCGCTAGACACAAACCACATCCAGCCGGTCAAAGGAACATAAGGCTTGCTCCTCCAACCTGTCTACACCTTCATACTCGGAAAGTCTGCTCCTATGAGGTTTGTCTCACAGCGCTTCACACATCAACCAGTCCAAGAATAGGGTCTACCAGTAGAGTAGAACTCGGATGCAAATGAGGAGGGCGGCAAAAACCATCATCCGCATGACTCCGCCATCGGGCGGCGTAGGCCATCTTTTTCAAGGCGATCCTGGCCGCTGGTTCGTGAAATATTGACAAACCCCTAAACTATGGCTAGCTTCAAAGCACACCAGGAGGCCGCTTGCATGAGGTTTGTAGTTCGAGAGCGCTGTAACCAATACATCCATCTGGCAAACATTGCAAGGTTGGGGGGAGCTGCGTGAACCCAGCTCTGACTGAACTCGAGCGCCTCTTTCCACCAGGCCGCTTGCTGCACAAACCGGGTGAGCTGGTGCCTTATGAATCTGACGCCCTCACGGCCTTCCGGGCCCGGCCCCTGGCGGTGGTGCTGCCCGAAAGCCATGCGGAAGTGCAGGCAGCGGTGCGCTGGTGCGCGAAGCACCAGATTCCCTACGTAGCGCGAGGCTCCGGTACCAGCCTGTCGGGGGGGTCGCTGCCCATTGACGGGGGGCTTTTGATTGGCCTCAACCGCATGAACCGGCTGCTGCGGCTCGACCCGGTCGAGCGGATCGCGGTGGTACAACCGGGTTTCATCAACCTTCAGGTTTCCAATGCCGCCGCACCCTATGGCCTTTACTACGCGCCCGACCCCTCCTCGCAGCCGGTCTCGACGATTGGCGGCAACCTGGCCTTCAACTCCGGCGGGGCCCACTGCCTCAAGTACGGCATGACCTCCAACCACGTGCTGGCCGCCAAGGTGGTGCTACCGGATGGCGAAACCGTGGAGCTGGGCAGTGAGAGCCTGGAAAACACCGGCCCCGACTGGCTGGGCTTGTTTGCGGGCAGCGAGGGGCTTTTGGGCATCGCCACCGAAATTACCCTGCGTCTGCTGCCCAAACCCGAGACTTACCACACCGTGCTGGCCGCCTACGACTCGCTGGCCAAAGCAGGCGAGGCCGTGGCGGCGGTGGTAGCCTCGGGGCTCTTGCCGGGGGCTATGGAGATTATGGACTCGCTGGCCATTGAGGCCGCCGAGGCCGCCGTGAAGGCCGGGTATCCCCTGGAGGCCCGCGCCCTTTTGATTGTGGAGCTCGAGGGCGAGACCCCGCAGGTCGAGGCCGAGGCCCGCTACCTGGAGGAGGTCATCCAGAAGTCGGGGGCCTATGAGGTGCGGGTAGCCCGGAGCAACGAGGAGCGCCTGAAAATCTGGAAAGGGCGCAAGGCCGCCTTCTCGGCGGTGGGGCGGCTCTCGCCCGACTACATCGTGCAGGACGGGGTGGTACCCCGCTCCAGGCTGGGCCAGGCCCTCCAGGCCATCGAAGAGCTCTCGGCCCGCTACAGCCTGCGGGTGGCCAACGTTTTTCACGCAGGCGACGGCAACCTGCACCCCCTGATTCTCTACAACGGGCGCCTCGAGGGCGAGCTGCACCGCGCCGAGGAGCTGGCCGGGGAAATTCTGAAGCTGTGCGTGGCCCTGGGCGGCTCCATCACCGGCGAGCACGGGGTGGGCATGGAGAAGAAAGCCTATATGACGGAGATGTTCAGGGAGGCCGACCTCGCCGCCATGCAGCGCATTCGCCTGGCCCTCGACCCCCAGGAGCTTGCCAACCGGGGCAAGATGTTCCCCGGCGAAACCCCCGCGCAGAGCTTCCACGGAGCGCACCCCCTGGAGAAAGCAGGGGTGATCTCGCGTGAGTAGGCGCCTGGGTTCCCACCATACTAGGGGGTGGAAGTGAGCGCTCCACCCCTTCAGCCCACCAGCGCCGCCGAAGTCCAGGAGGCCGTGCGCACGCACCGCCGCCTCCTGCCCCGAGGGGGCGGCAGCAAGCCCGCGCTCTCCTGGCCCCACGAAGGCCAGACCGTGCTGGACCTGAGCGGCCTCTCGGGGGTGCTGGAGTACGACCCCGGCGAGTATGTGTTTGTGGCCCGAGCCGGCACCAGGCTCGCTGAGGTGGAAGCCCTGCTGGCCCAGCACGGGCAGTACCTGCCCTTTGACCCGCCCCTGGTAGCACAGGGGGCAACGCTGGGCGGCACGGTAGCGGCGGGGCTCTCGGGCCCGATGCGCCAGCGCTACGGCGGGGTGCGGGACTTCATCCTGGGGGTGCAGTTTGTAGATGGCGAGGGCCAGCTGGTGCGGGGCGGGGGCAAGGTGGTCAAGAACGCCGCCGGGTTCGACCTGCCCAAGCTGATGGTGGGCAGCCTGGGGCGGCTGGGCATCCTGACCGAGGTGGCCTTCAAGGTGTTTCCCGCCCCCAAAGCCACCGCCACCCTACTGCTCGATTTTCCCGGCCTGGAAGGGGCCCTCGAGGCCCTCTACCGGCTGGCGGGCTCCCCCATCGAGCTCTACGCGCTCGACCTGCAACCGCCCGGCACCCTGGTCCTGCGGCTGGGCGGTTTGCCAGAGGCCCTACCGGCCCGGCTGGAAGGGCTCCAGGCTTTTTTGGGGCGGGGGGGCGAGCCCCTGAGCGGCGAGGCCGAAACGGCCTACTGGCGCAGCCTGAACGAGCTGAACCTGGGCGAAGGGGCGCTGGTAAAAGTGGCCCTAACGGCCCGGCGCATCCCGGCCCTGGAACAGGCCCTGGGCCAGGCCCCACGGCGCTACCTGAGCGCGGGTAACCTGCTCTACCTGGCCTGGAACGCAGAGCTAAAGGCGCTCGATACCATCCTCCAGGCCCAGGGCTTGTCTGGTCTGGTTCTGAAGGGCGCTACGCATCGGCCCCAGATTGGAATAGACTTGGGGCAGGTCATGGGCCACAAGGTGACAAAAGCCCTCGACCCGCAGGGCAAGTTTGCACAGGAACCCTATGCAGCACAAGATTGATGTCGAACAGTTGGGCCCCCAGGGCGAAATTATGGCCCACGCCATCGAGGCGTGCGTGCATTGTGGCTTCTGCCTGCCGGCCTGCCCCACCTACCAGGTGCTCGGCGAGGAAATGGACTCGCCCCGCGGGCGCATCTTTCTGATGAAGGAGGTGCTCGAGGGCAACCTCCAGATGGAGGAAGCCCAGCCCTACCTGGACAAGTGCCTGGGCTGCCAGGGCTGCGTGACGGCCTGCCCCAGCGGGGTGCCCTACGGCGAACTCATCTCCACCTACCGGGGCTGGAGCGAGCCCCAGCGCCACCGCTCCCCCTTCCAGAAGCTCTTTCGCATCGGCCTGCAAGAGACCCTCCCCTACCCCGCCCGCTTCCGGGCGGCGGCTAGGCTGGGGCGGCTGGGCAAGCTGGTTCAACCACTGCTGCCGCCCATGCTGAAGGCCCCCCTCGAGCTTTTACCCGAGGCGTTGCCCCAGAGTGAACCCCTTCCCGAGATTATCCCTGCCCTGGGCGAACGGCGGGCCCGGGTGGCCTTCCTGGCGGGTTGTGCCCAGCAGGTTCTGCAGCCGGGTTTCAACCGCGCTACCCTGCGGGTGCTGGCCCAGAACGGGGTCGAGGTGGTGATTCCCAAAGGCCAGAGCTGCTGCGGGGCGCTGGCCCTGCACACCGGCGAACGGGGGCGGGCCTTGCAGTTTGCCCGCACCAACCTTAAGGCCTTTGCCGGCGACTACGACGCCATCCTCACCAACGCCGCCGGCTGTGGCTCGGGCCTCAAGGAGTACCCCGTGCTCTTCCACGGCGAGCCCGAGCAAGCCCAGGCCGCTCAACTGGCCGCCAGGGTGAAGGATGTTTCGGTCTTCCTGCTGGAGCTGGGCCTGAAGGAGGTGCCGCCCCTGAAGCGGCCCCTCAAGGTGGCCTACCACGACGCCTGCCATCTGGCCCATGCCCAGGGGGTGCGGGCCGAACCGCGCCAGCTGCTCCGGAGCATTCCGGGGGTGGAACTGGTGGAAATTCCCGAGGGCGAGCTCTGTTGCGGCTCGGCAGGTACGTATAACCTCGAGCAGCCCGCCATTGCCGCCACCCTGGGCGAGCGCAAGGCCCGCCACATCCTGGCCAGCGGGGCCGAGGTGGTGGTCACGGGCAACATCGGCTGCTTCACCCAGATCCAGACCCACCTCAAAAAACTGGGGCGTGAGCTTTTGGTGCTGCACACGCTGGAGCTGCTCGAGCGGGCCTACGCCCAAGCGGCCCTCCAGGAAGGCCCCTCATGAGATGGCCGAAAGCTGAAAGCTGAAGGCCAAAAGCGAATTGTGGATAGCCGGTCTGTGCGCTCTTTTTTGCGTACAATGCCGGTTATGCGCGAGCAGCTTGTGGCCAGCTTCCAATACGCCCTGGCGCAAACCCACCCGGCCCGCCTCACCGAACAACACCTGCCCAAAGAGGCCCCGGCGCTCATCGTGGCGGTGGGTAAAGCCGCGCTGAGTATGCTCGAGGCCGCCCAAAAGCGGTTTCCGCAGACTACCTTTATAGCGGTTCCCAAGACCGAGGCGGGGCGGGACTGGCCCCACCTGCCCAATGGGCGCATACTGCCCGCCAGCCACCCGGTGCCCGACGAGAAAAGTGTGCAGGCCGGGCAGGCCATCCTGCGAGCAATCTCGAAATTGAAGCCGGACGATTTGCTGCTCCTGCTGGTCTCGGGGGGTGGCAGCGCCCTGATGTGTGCCCCGTGGGGCGTTGATTTAGCCACCAAACAGGCTCTGACACAGGCGCTATTGCGCTGTGGGGCCGATATTCAGGAGATCAACGCGGTCCGCAAGCACGTCTCGGCCCTCAAGGGTGGGCGGCTGGCAGCAGCGACCCCGGCCCACATTCTGGCTTTATATCTGTCCGACGTGCCCGGCGACGACCTCGCGGTGATTGCCTCGGGGCCCACCGTGCCCGATCCGAGCACCTTTGCCGATGCACTGGGGGTTCTGGACAAGTACGGCCTGGACTTCCCCGGGGTGCGGGCCCACCTGACCCAGGGGGTACAGGGCGTCCTGCTCGAGTCGCCCAAACCGGGGGAGGCCCTGTTTGCGCGGGTGGAAAACCGCCTGATTGGCAGCAACCAGGGGCTGCTCGAGGCCGCCCGCACCTACTGGCAGGCCCAGGGCTATCGGGCCGTCATCCTCTCCGACCGCTTCCAGGGCGAAGCCCGCGAGCTGGCCCGCTTCCACGCCAACCTGGTACAGAGCATCCGCACCCACAAAGAGCCCTTCCGGCCCCCCGTTGTGCTGCTCTCCGGGGGCGAGGCCAGCGTCACGGTGCGCGGAGCAGGCCAGGGGGGGCGCAACCAGGAGTTTCTGGCCTGGCTGGGCTTTTACCTGGGCCAGGAGGGCCTCTGGGCCCTGGCCGCCGACTCCGACGGAATTGACGGCAATACCCTGGCCGCCGGAGCCATCTGGCAACCCGGCACCCGGGAAAGGGCCAGGGAGCAGGGGCTAGACCTCAAATCCTTTTTGCTGCAAAACAACTCGCACGGCTTTTTTGCGGCCATGAACGACCTGCTCGTCACCGGCGAGACCGCAAATAACCTCAACGATTTTCGGGTGCTGGTAGTCGAGTAGAAAGTCGCTTCTAAGGGCCAATTCACATAAAAGCTGAGTACAAACTGTACACTGAAGGTCGTGTATGCTCTTTCCCAGGCCCTGCGTTCGCTGCGCCAACACCTGACCAGTACGCTGGCCACTTTTTTTACCGCCCTCGTATCGTTTTCGCTGCTATTTTTGCTGGGGTTGGTGCTGTGGAACCTGGACCGGGTGGTGGCCTCCCTCGAGCGCGAACTGGAAGTGGCCGCCTTCCTCAAGCCGGAGGCCCAGGCCACCGCCATTCTGAACGAGATCAAGACCTGGCCGGAGGTGAGCGAGGCCAAGCTGCAAACCAAAGAAGAGGCCCTGGCCACCCTCCAGCTCGACTACCCCTACCTGGCCCAGGCTCGAGAGTTCATCCAGAACCCCCTCCCCGACACCATCCGGCTCAAACTGACCGATCCCCAGCAGGTGCGCGAGGTGGGGCGGCGGGTGGCGCGGATTGAAGGGGTGGACAGCGTGGAGTACGGGGGCGCCCTCACCGAGCAACTGGTGCGGGTGCTGGCGGGCTTGCGGGTGGCGGTCAATATTTTGATTGTGCTGCTGCTCCTGGACACCCTTTTTAGCGTGATGGGCACCATCCGGCTCTCCATCGAAAACCGCCGCGAGGAGCTGCGGGTGATGCAACTGGTGGGGGCCACCCGGCGCTTTATCCAGGGGCCGTTTGTGGCCGAGGGCACGCTGCTCACCCTGGCTGCGGGCCTGGTGGCGTTGGGGCTGGGGGTTGTGTCGTATCGCTTTCTGGCCGAGGCGCTGCAAAACCTGCTGCCCTTCGTGCCGGTGCTGGCCGAGGGCGACCTGATCCGGGCCGCTCTGGCCATGCTGGTGCTGGCGGTGCTGCTGGGGGCCACCGGGGCTTATCTGGCCAGCCGGGCCAACCTGCGGGAGGCGGATTTATGAGGCAGGGCCCAGGGGGCAGGGGTCGGGGGTCAGGGAAGGGTGGGTTTGAAGCCACTACACGACCCCCAAGAAGCTGGCTTCTCCTCCCCAAACCCATTCAGCAAATCCTCTGGATGCTGGTGCTCGTGGGGGCTATTGGCTTTCAGCCCTGGGCCCTGGGCCAGCCCAGCCTGAACGAGCTTCAGCAACAGGCCGAGCAAAACCGCCGCCTGCAACAACTCCAGCAACAGCGCATCGCGCAGCTCAACCGCGACCTGGCCAACCTCGATGCCGCAACCCAGCAGCAGCTCGCCGAACTGCGCCGCCTCGAGGCCGAGATTACCCGCCTCGAGCGCGAACGCACCGAACTGACCCGGCAGATAGACCTGCTGGAGGGCCAGAAGAAGCAGGCCGAGGCCCGCATTGCCAGCCTGCAAAAGGAGCTACAGGGCCTGCGCGAGCGGCTTTCAGCCCTGCTGCAAAGCCTGCACCGCGAACGCGCCGGGCGCTACCTGCCTATCCTGCGGGCCGAGTCCTTTACCGATTTATCGGTGCGCAGCAAGTGGGTGGGGGTGCTGGGGCAGCACCAGACCGACCTGATGGACCGCATCAAGAACACCGTGCGCCAGCTAGACGAGGAGCGCATACGGCTTGGGCTGCTAGTAGACACCCTTACCGAGCGCCGGGCCGAACGGCAGCAGCGCATTACCGCCCTGGCGCAAAACCGCCAGACCGTGCAACTGACCGTGGCCAACCTGCGGCAGCAGCAGGCCGGGCGGCAGGTCATCCTGCGCGAAACCCTGCAAGCCCAGGCCCAGCTCCGGGTGGAGTTGAACGTGTTGCAGGGCCGCATCGCTGCCGAGCTGCGCCGGATTGCCGAGGAGCGCCGCCGGGCCGAGGAGGAACGCCGCCGCCGCGAAGCCGAAGAGCGCCGCCAGCGCGAGCTACAAGCCCAGCGCGAGCTGCAGGCCCGACGCCAGCGCGAAGAGGCCGCCCGCCGCGAGCGCGAGACCATGCGCGAGCTGCCTTCGGTGCCCCGCGAGGTAGTGGGGGCTTTGCAGTTTCCGGTGCGCGGGGGCCGGGTGGCCGAGGCCTACGGCTTCCAGGGTAACGACTGGCAGACCCTCCAGGGCGCCGAAGCTTCCAGCCCCATCGTGGCCGCCGCCGATGGGGTGGTGATTGATAGCCTGTTCATTGCCAACCTGGGCTATACCCTGACCATCCGCCACTCCGACCAGATTGCTACGCAGTATGTGAATGTCCTCGAGCCCCGCGTCTCGGTGGGCCAGCGGGTGGGGCAGGGCCAGGTGATTGGCTTCACCGGCGGGGGTGTACTCATCCCCAACGACCAGATGTGGTTTCGGGTGATTGTGATTGACAACAACGGCAATTTCCGCTACGTAGACCCGTCGCGGTATTACTGAGAGCGTTTCCTACGAATACCCCACGCAGCATCCTCTGGAAGCTATAGCGTGTGGGGTAACTTACGCCGCACCGCGTGTAGCGTAAATGTGGGAACGCGGTGAAATCCACGCTTTTCCCAACAGGCTTGTTGCGTGGGTTACCGATGGGCCATGGCTGATAGCTCATAGCGGATAGCTACATTTTACGGCTTCCAAAGTTTACAACAACAAAGGCCCCCGAACTGGGTCAGGGGCCACCCATCTACTCTTTTGGTGGGCGATCCGGGACTCGAACCCGGGACCTCACGCTTATCAGGCGTGTGCTCTAACCAGCTGAGCTAACCGCCCCCACAGCGAGTAATGAGTATAGCGGTGGCTTTGCCAGAGGTCAAGCCAACGTGTTGACGATTCGGCCCAGGGTCGCTAAACTTGACTGTGCGCCTGTGGCCCTGGCTCAGGTACAACCAAATCGAGGCGTAGCGCAGCTTGGTAGCGCACACCCTTGGGGTGGGTGTGGTCGGAGGTTCAAATCCTCTCGCCTCGACCAAAAGAAGAGCCGTTCAGGACAAGATTATTGACCCACGTCAAATCAGCCCTGAACGGCTTTCTTTGTATTTGGGGAGTTACCGGGGAGTTACTAAGGCTCAATAGTTCTATGGAATCATTGGGGGCAGATTATGCCTAAGAAACTCAAGCAACCGTGGGCTGGGTGCGTAACAGGCGTCTGCCAGGGAATGGCTTAGGCCATAGCCACAACGTGGCTAACCTGGCCCAGACGCAACGCAGACAAGCGTGCCTCACCGGGGTGAGG
>CALFDH010000065.1 GCA_937950405.1 uncultured Meiothermus sp. | reverse complement strand
CCGGGCCGCCGCCTCGTCCACCAGGTCGATGGCCTTATCGGGCAGCTTGCGGTCGGCGATGTAGCGGTGCGAGAGCTGGGCCGCCGCGATGAGCGCCGGGTCGGAGATGCGCACCCCGTGGTGCACCTCGTACTTCTCCTTGATGCCGCGCAGGATGCTTACGGTGTCTTCCACGCTGGGCTCGTCCACAAACACCGGCTGGAAGCGGCGCTCGAGGGCGGCGTCTTTCTCGATTTCGCGGTACTCGTCCAGGGTGGTGGCTCCAATCAGGTGCAGCTCGCCCCGGGCCAGCGCGGGCTTGAGCATGTTGCCCGCGTCCACCGCACCCTCGGCCTTGCCCGCCCCCACCACGGTGTGCAGCTCGTCAATGAAGAGAATAATCTGGCCCGCGCTTTGGATGGTCTCCTGCACAACCGCCTTGAGCCGCTCCTCGAACTCGCCCCGGTACTTCGCGCCCGCTAAGAGGGAGCCCATCTGCAAGCTCACAATGCGCTTGCCCCTGAGCCCCTCGGGCACGTCGCCCTTCACGATGCGCTGGGCCAGCCCCTCGACGATGGCAGTCTTGCCCACCCCGGGCTCGCCGATCAGCACGGGGTTGTTCTTGGTGCGGCGCAGCAAAATCTGGATGGTTCGCCGGATTTCTTCGTCGCGCCCGATCACCGGGTCGAGCTTGCCCTGCTCGGCCAGTTTGGTCAGGTCTATACCGTACTGCTCGAGGGCATTATAGGTTCCTTCGGCATGTTCGGATTCCACCTTCTTACCTCCCCTCATCTCCAGCAGCGCCGACCGTATGGCGCTGGCATTCAGCCCCCCGTAGCCGGTCTCGGCCAGGGCCAGGGTGAGCGTGTCTACGGCGACAAACTTATCCTTGAACTCTGCCGCCAGCTTCTCCGAGCGCTCGAGGACGCTCGAGAGCTTCCCCGAAAGATACTGCCCCCCTTCGGCCCCCGAAACCTTTGGGTAGCTCCCCAGGTCGCGGCTGGCAGCCTGCTGTACCGCCTGCAGGTTCTGCCCCGCCCGCTTCAAAAGCTGCGCCGGCAGCCCCGAGGCATCGCGGAACAGCACCGAGGCCAGATGCCCCAAATCCATCTGCTGGTTGGAGTTCTCCCTGGCCAGCACCTGGGTCTGGGCTATTGTCTGACGGGCTTGTTCGGTCCAACGCTCTAAGTTCATACTAAATATAATATGAAACTTGAGTGTAGCATTGTCAAGTAGGATGAGTAGGTTAATTGAAAAAAATGGCGCATCGTCGTGCTGTCCTATTACCCCCTGCCAGATTACAACCAAGTGCGCCCATGACAGAAAGGTGCGGTTTTGATGCGGTCTGATTCGTATGAGGGGTTTGCAGTGGCGCGGCGCAAGCCCTGGCTCTGGATCGTGAATGTAGATTTCGGAAGTGCAGATACTTAATGCGCTAGCCGAGTCAGTAACATGGCATAGCCTCGCTTACCCTTCTCGAAGCTGGAAAGCCGGAAGAACTCGTTAGGAGAGTGGATGAGTTCGTCCTCGAGGCCAAAACCAAAGCTTACGGGGTCGTGGCCCAGCATCTGCTTGAGCGTGCCCAGAATGGGCACCGAGCCACCGAACATGGTCTCGACCGGGGGCACGCCATAGAGTTCGGCAAGCACTTCCCTGGCAGCCACGCAACCCGGATGGTCGGCCCGCATACGGAAGGCCCGGGCGCCCGACTCCTTTACCCGCACCGTGAGCCGCACCCCTATGGGCAGGTGGGTTTCCAGGTGGGCCTTGACCAGCGAAACAATCTTATCGGGGTCTTGGTTTGGCACCAGGCGGCAGGTAATCTTGGCGTGGGCGGTGGAGGGGATAACGGTCATGCCGCCGGGGCCGGTGTAGCCGCCCCACATGCCGTTGACCTCGAGGGTGGGCCGTCCGGTGGTGCGCTCCCAGGGGCCGTAGCCAGCTTCACCGTAAAACTCGCTCACCCCCAGCTTCTGGCGCATTTCTTCTTCGTTCCAGGGTATTTTCTGGTACCACGCCCGCAGCTCGGGGCTGAGGGGCTCTACATCGTCGTAAAAGCCCTTTACCGCCACGCTGCCGTCGGGGTTGTGCAGCGAGGCAATCAGTTCGGCCATGGCGTGCAGGGGGTTTTGCACCTGGCCGCCCCAGGTGCCCGAGTGCAGGTCGTGGCCGGGGCCGGTGAGGTCGAACTCGAGGCCGCAGATGCCCCGCACCCCCAGGCCCAGCAGGGGCACCGTCTCGGAAAGCTGGCCGCTGTCGCCGTTGATAATCATGTCGCAGCGCAGGCGCTCTTTGTGTTGCTCGATAAAAGCGGGCAGGCTGGGGCTACTGATCTCCTCTTCCCCCTCAATCAGGGCCTTGACGTTGAGCTGCAATTGACCACTGGCAATCAGCGCCTCGGCAGCCAGCAGAAAGGCCATCACCTGCCCCTTCATGTCCGAGGCCCCCCGCGCCACAATGCGCCCGTCTACCACGGTGGGCTCGAAGGGCGGGGAGTTCCAGCGCTCGGGGTTGTCGGCGGGCTGTACGTCGTAGTGGCCGTAGAAAAGCACCGTGGGTTTGTCCGGGTAAGGGCAGTACTCGGCCAGCACCACCGGATGCCCGGCACTGGGCAGCACCTCGGCTTGCAGGAAACCGGCCTGCTTGAAACGCGCAGCCAGCCACTCCGCGGCCTGGCGGACGTCGTCCCGGTGGGCGGGCTGGGCGGAGATACTGGGGATGGAGAGGAAGGTGCGGAAGTCCTCGAGGTGGGCGCTTTGACGCTCGGTTAGGTAGTCTTTCCAACTCATGGCAAGCCGATTCTACCGCCTCAGGGCAGATAGGGGGCCTCGTTGCCCGAACGCAACCCACCCTCGAGGGTAATCTCTAAGCCCCTGGGCTGCATGGCTCTACTCGTTGGTACGGGCCATTACCTCTTCCAGGGTGGTAAGCCCCATAAAAGCTTTCTGGATGCCGTCCTCACGTAGGGTTTTCATGCCCCCCTTGCGGGCAATTTCCTTGATCTGGGTGGCCGATTGCCCTTCCACAATAGCCCGGCGGATTTCGTCGTCCAGCACCATCAGCTCGTGAATAGCCGCACGGCCCCTGTAGCCTGAGCCGTTGCACTTGTCGCAGCCGGTGCCCTTGTACAGACTTTTACCGCGGACGTCTTCTTTGGTCAGGCCTAGGCGGCGTAACACCAGCGCGTCGGGCTCCACCTGAATTTTGCAGTGTTCGCAAATCTTGCGCACCAAGCGCTGGGCCAGCACCCCTACCAGCGCAGCGGAGATGTTGAATAGCTCCACCCCCATCTCGTCCAGACGGGTGACGGCGCCTGCGGCGTCGTTGGTGTGAAGCGTGGCAATCACCAGGTGGCCCGTGAGGGCGGCTTCGGTGGCGATTTTAGCGGTTTCGGAGTCGCGGATCTCACCCACCATGATGATGTCGGGGTCCTGGCGCAGGAAGCTCCGCAGGGCTTTGGCAAAGGTCAGGCCCGCCACCGGGTTCACCTGAGTCTGGTTGATGCCGGGAATTTCGTACTCCACCGGGTCTTCGATGGTGGTGGTGTTTTTGTCGGGGGTAGCGATGCGCTTGAGAATGCTGAAGGTGGTGAAAGACTTCCCTGAACCCGTAGGGCCGGTAATCAAAAAGATGCCGTAGGGCTTGGAGATTACATCCTCGAAGCGTTGGAAATTGTCTTGGGCAAAGCCCAACTGCTCAATCTCGGGGATGTCGGCAGCCTTGCGCAAGAGGCGCATCACGATCTTCTCGCCGTAGACGGTGGGCAGGGTGGAAAGGCGCAGGTCCAGGTCGATCGAGCGGTCGCGGTAGCGCACCCGCCCGTCCTGGGGCAGCCTCCGCTCGGCGATGTCGAGGTTGGACATAATCTTGATCCTCGAGGCTATCGCCGGGCCGGCGCCTTTGGGCAGCCGCATGTACTCGCGCAGACTACCGTCCACCCGAATGCGTACCAGGATGTCGGACTGGCGTGGCTCGATGTGGATATCCGAGGCTTCCTGCAAGAAAGCCTCGCGGATGATGCTGTTGACCAGCTTGACCACCGCATTGTCGTCCAGGCCGCTGGTATCCGCCGATTCTTCTTCTTTCTTTTTGCCCTCGAACTCGCGGGCGAGTTCCTCGACCCCTGTTGAGCCACCGTAAAAACGCTCAATCAGCTTGGTGATAGAGGCCTCCGCCGAGACAGCCGGCATTACGTCGCGCTTGGTAATCATGCGGAGATCGTCAATGGCCAGGATGTTGCGGGGGTCTTTCATCAAGACCACCAGGGTGTTGCCCTCGAGGTGGTGCGGGAAGATGGTATAGCGCCGGACGGTGGCCTCGGGCACCATGGTGAGTACCGAGGGGTCGGGGGGGGAGTCGGTGGGGTCAATGTAGGGGTAGCCCAGTTGGGTGGCCAGGCTTTTGGCCAGCATCTCGGGCTTGATCTTGCCCGACTGCACCAGGGTATCTTCCAGGCGGCCCCCACCCTGCCGCTGCTTGGAGAGGGCCTCCTCGACATCCTCGGAGGTAACATAGCCCAGCTCCACCAGCACCTCGCCCAGCGGGCGGGTCTTGCCCATGCGGCGCTGCACCGAAAGGGCATCCTGGAGGGCCGCACGGCCCAGCTTGCCTTCCTGAACCAGGGCCTCGCCCAGGCGGCTTTTTTCGGGATACGCCTTGCTGAACAGGGTTTCCCAGATTTTGGGCAGGGTCAGAATGAACTTGGTCGGGCGCTCGACCAGCTGGGCTACCGCGTGGCGGTGGCGGGGGTCGGCCAGGATAATCAGCACCTGCTGGCCCTCCTGGCGGATGGGCACCGCCTGATAGCGCAGGGCATCGGGGCGCAGCAACAGGGCCGTGACCTCGTTTTGCAGCTCGAGGTTGCCCAGCTCCACCTTGAACTCTAAGCCCGCCTGCTCCGCAAGGGCCTGGTACAGCTTCTCTTCAGGCAGGTTGTACTTGTGGGTAAGGAGGCGGCCCAGCAGCTCGCCGGTTTTTTCCTGCTCGACCAGGGCGGCCTCGAGGTCGTCGCGGCTCAACCAGCCCTTGCCGACCAGGATTTCACCCAGTTGCATCTCGCCGGGCGAGGCAGCCGAGGGCGGCGGAGGCACCGGCAGGCCGAGCTCGGGGTAGTGCAGGGCCAGGGCGTAGCGGAAGGAGGAAAGGGTGGTCAGGTAGGGTTCAATAATCTGGTTGGTGAGGTCTTCCAGCTCCTCCAGCACCAGGTTGTCCAGGGGGTTGAGCAGGGCCACCCGCAGGGTGCCGCCCTCCACACTAAAGGGAATGGCCCCCAGGTCGCGGGCCCGCTCGGCGGGAATCAGGGATTTGGCCTCGGGGGCAATCTCCAGGCCCACCAGCTCCACCAGCGGCACCCCGAAGGTCTCCTCGATGGCCTGGGCAATACGCCGTTCGGAGAGTAGCCCCAGTTCGACGATGATGTCCGAGAGGTTGCCCCCCACCTCGCGGTGTTGCTCGAGGGCACGCTGGAGTTCTTCATCCCCCAGCAGGCCCATGTCCAGCAGGGCTGCGCCCAATCGTTTGTCCCCAATGGTCAAGACATTCGCCATTCGACCCGTCCTCCTATGCGAAGCAGATACTGCCCCGCGTGATGTGGTTACAAATAAAGGGCAGGGTGCGGGTTTTGTCTTTGCAGTAGCGGGTGATGCAAGCCATCGCTTCGCCTCCTTCTAATCTTTGCTTATTGTGGGCTCTTGGCGGGGTTCTTTTGGGTCAAATTCCTCATTTCCCCCTGCCAGGAGCCCCAGGCCGGGGTTTTGCAACACCCAGCGCTCGAGTTTTCGCACCAACCGGGTATATCCCATTTCCTTCTTAGAAAGAGGAGGAACCAGTACGGTATAGGCGCCAATCAGGTTCCCCCCCAGTACGTCGGTAAAAAGCTGATCCCCCACCACGGCCACCTCACGAGGGGAGAGGGCCAGCCGCTTCAGGGCTTTACGAAAGCCAAACCAGGGTTTGCCCGCCGGACCAAAGCCCGGCACCCCCAGTTTCTCACACCAGTAGCGCACCCGACCCCGGCTGCCGTTAGAAACCAGCATGACCTGAATACCGGCCTCTTTGAGCGCCTTTAGCCATTCCAGGAGGCCCTGGGGGGCCTCGCCGTAGGTCCTGTAGGGCACCAGGGTGTTGTCCAGGTCCAGCAAAACCGCCTTCAACCCCCGCTCTGTGAGCCAGTCCGGGGTGATGGCCATAACCGATTTGAGACGGGCCCTGGGCCTGAGCACCCCCCTAGTGTAACGAAAACTTGTGTAAGACTATAGGCCAGCCGGAAGCGGGGTCTAATACAAGATTCAAAATGATACTTTACCAAACCAAAAAACCCAGGGGCTATCTTTTTGAATCCCAGAGCACTCCCTTTGGTCGGGTTAGTTCGTTACCGAACGGTAACGAACTAACCGAATCTAGTATGATGTATTGGAAGCTCTTACATTCCGGATTAGGCCAGCCGCGGCTGCCATTTTATGGCTTTGGCAGCATGACCAGGGCCCACATGCGCCCGGTCTGGCCCTTATCGCGTCGATGGGAAAAGAACGCAGGGTCGGCGTAGGTACAGCGTCCCAGGGCCCAGTAGTGCACAGGGCGAATGCCACCTTGCTGGGCATGGGCTCGCAGGGCCCGCTCCAGGTCGAGCAGGTACTTGCCCGGATGCCGCGGGTCCGGCTCGGCAAAAGCCAGCCCTGCTCGCTCGAACTGCTCGAGCACCTCCGGCCCCACCTGAAAATGGGGGCCGCTGATGCCAGGGCCCACCGCCACACGAATATCGTCGGGGTGGCTCCCCCAGTGGGATTGCATTATTTCCAGCGCCCTGGGCAGGATGCCCGCCACCACCCCGCGCCAGCCTGCATGCAGGGCCCCCACCACGCCTTTCCGGGGGTCGTGCAGCAGGATGGGGTAACAATCGGCCACGCTCACCCTCAGCAGCAGTCCGGGGGTGGAGGTGAGCAAACCATCGCCCTCCCACTCCCCCGCTGTCTCGACCACATGCACCTGGTTGCCGTGGACTTGACTTAACCCAGCCAGGGGCGGGTTGCCAAACAAGGCCAGCACCCGCCGACGGTTCTCCTGCACATGCGCCGGGTCGTCGGCGGTGGACAACCCCAGGTTGAGACTATCGAAGGGTGCGGGCGAGACCCCACCCGCACGGGTGGTAAAGCCGTGGGGCACTTCCAACAGGGGGCTTTGCAGCATACCCTCGAGCTTACTACAGGCAACCCCTAACGGAAATTGACCCCCAGACGCACATGGGGAATCAAGACGCTGGCCCCAAACACACTGCCGCCCCCCACCGCAATCACACCTTGCAACCCCCCTTCAATGAAGAAGCTCACCCCATCTCCACCAAACTCGAAGTTGGCAAAGCCTCGAGGGGTAAAGACGGCTCCGCCTCCACTGCCGCCCAGGGCCAGATAGACTTCGCTGCCCGCCCCCAAATACCACCGTGCACTGGAACCCAGCAGGCCCATGGGGAACAACAAATCCAGGGAACCCGAAAGCAAGGCGCCACCACCTGAGCCAAAGGCAAATAAGGGCAAACCGGCTC
This sequence comes from uncultured Meiothermus sp., assembly GCA_937950405.1. Taxonomy (GTDB): domain Bacteria; phylum Deinococcota; class Deinococci; order Deinococcales; family Thermaceae; genus Meiothermus. The sequence continues at coordinate 916 of CALFDH010000065.1, read as the reverse complement.
CCAGACGCAAATCCACCGCCCCCGTGTCCAGGGTATACTGTGCGCCCAGCACATAGAGGCCAAACGCACTGCGATTGCCCTGGGCCAGACCCAGCGAAATCCCGAACGCCAGCACCGCCAGAATGAGTAGTTTTTTCATCTCTCCTCCAGATTCAAGTGAGTGAGCACCTGGCTCAGGGCAAGATTAGCCAGCTTTCCGTTACGGTGGCGTTATTTTTGTTTTCGCAGCCTTGCATCCTCCACAGGCAAGTTTCGCCCCCACACAGACCCCAGCCCCTATAAGTCACAGGCTATCCCGCGCCCAGCCCCTACAATAACGGGGTGGATTTTTTCCCTTTGCCCCTGCTGGCGGTATTTGCGTTTGTGCTGGGCAGCCTGATCGGCTCGTTCCTGAATGTGGTGATTTATCGCCTTCCAACCGGTATCTCGGTGGTGTGGCCCCGTTCGCGTTGCCCCCACTGTGGGCATGTCCTCTCCCCCCTCGAGTTGGTGCCCATCGTCGCCTGGGTTGTCCAGGGGGGCCGGTGCAAAAGTTGCAAGGCCCCCATCTCGGTGCGCTATCCGGCTGTGGAAGCCCTGACGGCGGTTCTCTTTACCGCAGCAGCCCTTCTGCGCCCGCTTTTGCCGGATTTGCTCTTCATCTGGGCTTTTATCGCGTTACTGATTGCGCTCTCGTTTATAGATATTGACACCAAGACCCTGCCCAACTCCCTCAACTTTGCCGGTATCTTGCTGGGGTTGCTGGGGGCCTTGCTGCTGGGTTATCCACAGGCCTTTCCACAAGCCGTAGACAGCGGCCTGATGGGGGCTGGGCTGGTGGCCTTGTTTGCCGGCTTTGGGGGCCTGCTCTACAACCGCTTGAAGGATGGCCCCCGCGAGGGCCCCTTTGGCCTGCACCTCGTACACCTGGCCGCTA
>CALFDH010000064.1 GCA_937950405.1 uncultured Meiothermus sp. | reverse complement strand
ACGGGCAGCTCAGACCTCACTATTTCATGGAACCCCCCAATCTACTGGCTGCTCAAGCCCTTCAAGGCAAACCCGGCTACCTGACCGGCGAGGCCTTCTTGCGCTACTACGGTCTCAAGCGGGGCAGCCTCGAGGCCTACGCCTTTTCCTCGGTAGACTTCGCGGCCCTGGCCCAGCGCTTTGGGCTCATGGGGGGTGGGGCTTATATCGGTGCCCTTATCAAGCAGCAAAAAGCCCTGGCAGGCGAGAAGCGCACCCTGGTACTGGACGGCGGCGACACCTGGACCAACTCCGGCATCTCGCTGCGTACCAAAGGACAGGTAATGGTGGACTGGATGAACCGGGTGGGCTTCGACCACATGGTCTTCCACTGGGAGTACACCCTGGGCCGGGAGCGCGTGGAGGAGCTGGTCAAGGAGCTAAAAGCCCAGGTGATCAGCTTCAACATCGTGGACGACCTGTTTGGCGACCCCGTCTACCCGCCCTACGCCATCCACGAAATTGGGGGCTACAGCCTGGGCATCATCGGCTCCACCTTCCCGTATGTAAAGGTCTCGCACCCGGAGGAGTTCTCCGAGGGGCTTTCTTTTGGTGTAAGGGAAAACGAGCTGCAAAAATATGTGGACGAACTGCGTGGCAAGGGCGTGGATGCGGTGGTGATGCTCTCGCACAACGGGGTGCCGCTGGATCTGGCCCTGGCCGCCCGCATCAAGGGGATTGACCTGATCCTCACCGGCCATACCCACGACTTCACCCCCGCCCCCATCCGGGTGGGCAACACCTGGCTGGTAGCCGGGGGGTCGGCAGGGAAGGCCGTGGTGCGGGTGGACTTGCAGATGAAGAAAGGCGGGATTGCCGACCTGCGAGCTCGCACCCTGCCAGTGGCCACCAACCTGATCAAGCCCGACCCGGCGCTCGAGGCCTTCATCCGCGAGGCTTACGCGCCACACCTGGACTATCTGGACCAGGTGCTGGGCACCACCGAGACCCTGCTCTACAAGCGCGACTCTACCTACTCTACCTTGGACGAGCTGGCCTGCCGAGCCGTGCAGGCAGCCTACCCCGAGGTCGAGGTGGCTTTCAGCACCGGCACCCGCTGGGGTACGGCCATCTTGCCGGGCCAGCCCATCACCATGGACAAAATCCTGGCCTACACGGGCTACACCTACCCTGAGGTTTACGTGTTCCGGCTCAAGGGTGAGCGCTTGCAGGCGGTACTCGAGGATGTAGCCGCCAACACCTTCAACCCCGACCCCTTATATCAGCAGGGCGGGGACATGAGCCGGGTCTTCGGGCTCTCCTACGACCTGGCGGTGAATGCCCCCACCGGCAAGCGCGTCCGCAACGTGGCTATCCGGGGCCGCCGCCTCGACCCCAACCGAGAGTACACCCTGGCTTCGTTTGGCGGGCGCTTGCAGCGCAGTGGCACCCTGGTGGAAAAATACACCCCCCGGCCCATCTACGACCTGATTGCCGAATATCTGAAGCAGGTCAAAACGGTCAACATCCCCCCGCGCCCCAGCATGCGGGTATTGGATCAACGCTATGTGTTACCAGGATAAAAAGAAGGAGGGTTATAGGTGAAAACCAGATATTTTGTGGGGTTAATGGCCATGCTGCTCGTGGGGCTCACCCTGTCTCAGCAGAGTCCCTTCCAGCAGCGCGTTCAGCAGGCCATCAACAGCGGCGGCAACAAGTTTGCCGAAACCATGAAGCAAGACCGCGACCAGGCGCTGTGTTCGCAGTACCGCGACAAACTACCGCCGGAGGAAGTGGGGGCTTTCCTCGAGCGCCAGCGCGCGCTTATCAAGTACCCTGCCGACGGCAAGCTGATGGGCGACTGGAAACAGGGCGAGGCCCTGTTCACCAACCCCCGCAAGGGCAATTGCTACGCCTGCCACACCGGCGACCCCAAAGAAGCCGGGGCCGGACGCATGGGGCCGGGGCTGGTGGGGTATGGTCAACGCGGCACCAGCGAGCCCGTGGTCAAGTACACCTACGACAAGATTTACAACGCCTGGGCCTCCATGCCCTGCTCGCTGATGTACCGGGCCGGCTACCACGGCATCCTCACCCCCGAGGAAACCGCCCACGTAACCGCTTTCCTGCTCGACCCGGCCTCGCCGGTGAACGCCAAGAGGTGATGCCATGCGCGACCGCAGCCTGTGGATTGGATTTTTGGTGGCGCTGGGGTTGGGCCTGAGCATTGCCCTCACCCAGCAGCAAGAGGTAGACCCCTACAAGGAAGCCGAGCGGCAGCGGGAGCTGTTCCGCCAGACCGCCGGCATCTTGCCCGGCGAGCTGTATGCCGCCCAGGGCGAAGAGCTTTTTGCCCAGAAGCGGGGGCCCAAGAACGCCTCCCTCGAGGCCTGCGATTTCGGCTTGGGGCCGGGGAAGCTCGAGGGGGCCCTGACCCAACTGCCCCGCTACTTTGCCGACACACGTCGGGTTGAAGACCTCGAGACCCGCATCGTAAGCTGCATGGTGAACCTTCAGGGCTTCCGCCCGCAAGACATCAAGCGCGAGGATGTAAAGGCTCTCACTGCTTTCGTGGCCTCCAAGTCCACCGAGATGCCCATCAACGTGGTACCCCGTAGCTCTCAGGAGATCGCCATGTACAACCTGGGCCGGGAGCTCTGGTACCACCGGGCGGGCGACCGGGACATGAACTGCGCCATCTGCCACGACAGCTACGCCGGGGGCAAGGTGCGGCTCTCGCCGGTACGCAGCCCGCGCCAAGGGCTGTCCAACGAGTGGCCCGCCTACCGCTTCGAGGCCGATAAGCTCTACACCCTGGAGGATCGCATCGCCTTCTGCTACGAGTCGGTGGGCATTCATCCACCCGAGTACTACTCTGAACCCATGATTGCCCTTTCCATCTACATGCTAGCCGAGGCCACTAAGGGCAAGAACAAGTTCACCGAGTTGCCGGGTTTCACCCGCTAGAGGAGGAAGGCATGCGTAGAGGTTGGATTCTGCTGGTGCTCCTGGGCAGCCTGGGGCTGGCCCAGGAGATGACGCCCGGTGCCCTTTTGCAGATGGGCAGCTTCCTCAAGAAAATCAACCCGGCCAGCTACCTGCTCTACGCCGCCGAAGCCCAGGATTTCGTCGAGGTCTTTGAGCCGTTCATCCTCGACGTGCGCACCAACGAGGAGCGGGCTCGAGGCTTCATACCGGGCTCGGTGCAAATCCACGTCAGCCAGCTCCCCGACCGCCTGAGCGAACTCCCCAAACAAAAAGACAAGCCCATCCTGGTGTACTGCGGCACCGGGCATGTGAGCGCGGTAGCCGCAGCCTATCTGCGGGCCTTGGGCTACCGCGAAGTCAAAAATCTGAGCGGCGGTTTCAGAAGCTGGCTCGAGCTCAACCTGCCAGTGCAGAGACCCTGAAGGAGGGTTATGAAGAATAGGTGGATCTTTATCGTAGGCTTTATCCTGTCGCTTTCAACCTTTGCCCAGTCGCTGGAAACCACCCTGCGCGGGGTTAGCGTGGCCGATGCCCAGGCACGGGTCGAAGCAGCCGTAAACGCCCAGGGCCTCAAGGTAGCCCGTACCCTCAACCTGGGTGGGCAGGTCAAAAACTTCAAGTCCGACTTCCCCGACTACCTGCTGATGGTTCTGGAACCCGAAGCGGGCGTGCTGGCCGCCGTGCAGGAAAACTTCATGACCGCCATCATCCTCCCGCCCACCATTTATGTGCATGCGGCCCGGCCTGGCGTGACCACCATCGGCACCTTCGACCCCGACCTGATGTTTGGCATGCTGGGCGTCAAGAACACCAAAAGCCGCTTGCTGGGGGCCAAGCTCAAAGCAGTCATTGCCAGCCTGGGCTTGCCCCGCAAGGTAGCCCCGGCCATGATGCCCGACCCCAGCTCCGGCATGATGCCCGCCCTGATGTACATGGTTGAGGGCGGCAATGTAGACGAGCTGACCCTGCTGATTGAGAGTGAGTTGGGTAACAACGGGCTCAATGTGCTGCCCTCGGTCAAAATGGGTAATGTGGTGGGCATCCAGCCTTGCAAGAGCGAGTGGGCCTACCACATGTTCATGACCCAGCCCGCCGGGGGCTTTGCAGCACCCTGCCGGTTCTTTGTGGTGCCCATGCAGGGCGGTGTCCTGGTGGGGGCCATTGAGCCGATGTTGATGGGTATTATGCCTGGGGTTGCCCAGAGCCAAACCACCATGGGCATGCTCCAGGAGGCCCGGCGGGTCATGAGTCAGATTCTGGAAGGGGTCGGTGGTCAACCATATCGCCCGCAGCAATAAATGACATAACTGCCGGTTATAACTTTTGTGCGCTTGGAGCAAATCTGATAATCTCATGACCAAGCCCAAGCGCACAAATGTGACCGGAGGAGCCTCCTCCGGAGTGGCTCGGGTTACGGGAGGGAATATGAGCAAAGTGACGCGACGGCAGGTTCTCAAGGCAGGCGCAGTAGCTGGGGCAGCTGCGGCCAGCAGCGTTTACGCCCAAGAATTTTTTAGCAAGCCCAGCAGCGTGTTGGGACCAGCTCGAGGCAATCGGGTGGTAATCATCGGCGGGGGCTGGGGCGGCATCAGCACGGCCCGCCATCTGCGCCGCAAGAACCCCAACATCGAGGTAGTTTTGATTGAGAAAAACCCGGCCTTCATGTCCTGCCCCATGAGCAACCTCTACCTGGGGGGGGTGAAGGATCTGGACTTCTTGGTCTTCGACTACACCAACGTGGCCAAGGCCGGAGTCACCTTCGTGAACGAGCGGGCCATCGAGGTCAACCGAGCCGGGCGCTACGTGCGCACCACCAGCGGCATCATCTTTTACAACTACCTGGTGGTTTCGCCCGGCATTGACTACATGTACGAAGCCATCCAGGGCTATAGCGAGGTCAAGCAGTTCCTGCCGGTGGGCTTCAAGCCCTTCGAGCACATCGCCCTCAAGCGCCAGCTCGATAACTTTGAAGGGGGGGACATCGTACTGGCCATTCCCCGCCCGCCCTACCGCTGTCCCCCCGGCCCCTACGAGCGGGCGGCCATGTTGGCCTATTACCTCAAGACCAACAAAATTAAAGGCAAAGTCATCGTGCTGGATGCCAACCCCGGCCCCATCTCCAAGGCCCCCGGCTTCACCGCAGCCTTCAACGACCTCTACAAGGACTACATCCAGTACATCCCCCAGGCCGAAGTAACTGCCATTGACTACGCCAAGAAGACCGTCAAGACCGGCCTGGGGGAGTTCGAGTTTGACCTGGCCAACATCATCCCGCCCATGAAGGCCGGTGAGATTGTGCGCACCGCAGGCCTGGGCGACCGCTGGGCCAATGTACGCCTCCCCACCTTCCTCTCCGAGCGTGACGACCGGGTGTACGTGATTGGCGACGTGATGGGGAATGTCCCCTACCCCAAGAGCGGCCAGGTAGCCTACAACGACGGCAAGATTGTGGCCGAGCATATCGCCCAGCGCATCGCGGGAAAGCAACTGGCCGAGATTCCCAACCCGCTGCCCGACAACATCTGCTACAGCTTTGTAAACTCCGAGGAGTCCATCTGGGTCTCGCACAAACACAACTGGGACGAGGCCGCCCGCCAGGTTCGGCAGCAGTCCACGGTGGACAACCAGCGCTCCAGACAAAACGGCGGTCTGGCCCTCGAGTGGGCCCGGGGCTTGTGGGGCGATATGTTTGGGCCCGAAACCTAAAAACCAGCGGGGGTGGGGCCCCACCCCACCCCCCTTTTCAGGAGATTTGGAAGGCATGAACCGCAGAAAACTCCTTCAACTATTGGGCAAGGGTGTGGCCGCCGGGGCTTTTGTGAAGCTCTCGCCAGGGCTGGCCCAGGGCAAGATTCCCCAGGGCGCTACCGATACCATGAAGATACTGGGCCCCACCCTGCGCGAGTACGGCGAACGCAGCGAGTTTGAGAAGGACGTAATTCGTTACATCTCGCCCAACCTGCGCAGCCGCCACACGGGGGCCGACTTTGCTCCGCTCGAGAAGCTCGAGGGCATCATTACCCCCAGCTCGCTGCACTTCGAGCGGCACCACGGCGGCGTGCCCAACGTGAACCCCGCCGACTACCGGCTGGTAATTCACGGGATGGTCGAGCGCCCCCTGATGTTCACCCTGCAAGACCTCAAGCGTTTCCCCTCGGTAACCCGCACCTATTTCATCGAGTGCGCGGGCAACGGGCAGAACGGCTACCGCAACCCCCCCGACATGACCCTGACCGCCACCCGCAGCCGGGGCCTAGTCTCGAACTCCTCCTGGACGGGGGTTCCCCTCTCCATCCTGCTCAAGGAGGCCGGCATCAAGGAGGGGGCCCGCTGGCTGATTCCCGAAGGCCAGGACGCGGCGGCCTACACCCGCAGCCTGCCGCTGGACAAGGCCCTGGACGATGTACTGGTGGCCTATGCCCAGAACGGCGAGGCCATCCGGCCCGAGCAGGGCTATCCGGTGCGGCTGGTGGTGCCAGGCTGGGAGGGGAGCATCCAGGTCAAGTGGCTGCGGCGCATCCAGGTGGCCGATACCCCGGTGATGAGCAAGGACGAGACCTCGGAGTACACCGATGTAATGGCCGACGGCAAAATCTGGGCCTTTACCTGGGTTATGGATCCCGAGTCCATCATCACCTACCCCTCGGGGTTACAGCAGATTCAGCGGGGCTTCCACGAGATTCGCGGCCTGGCCTGGAGCGGGCACGGGCGCATTCGCCGCGTGGAAATTTCGCTGGACGGCGGCAAGACCTGGAAACGGGCCAACCTCGAGCCCGCCCCGGACGCCCTCTCGGTGGTGCGCTTCAAGTACAACTGGGTCTGGGACGGCAAGGAAACGGTCATCATGAGCCGGGCCTGGGACGAAAAAGGCAACACCCAGCCCACCCAGGAGGAGTTTTTTGCCAAATGGGCCCGCAACAACCGCTACCACTACAACGCCATCCAGGCCTGGCGGATCGGGGCCGATGGCAAGGTGGTCAACGGCGACAAAACCCTGGCCGGAGCGCCCGCCCAGCTCGGCGTGGTGGGGCGGGGCGGCTGTGGAGGTGAGTCCTGATGCGGCGCAAGTGGTTCTATATTGCCCTTTCGGCCCTGGCCCTCTCGGCCCTGGTGTTGGCCCAGGGGCGCTACCAGATCGGCAGCCCGCTCTCCGAGCAGGAGGTGCAGGAGTGGAATATCCGGCCCTCCATCCTGGCCAATGGGGTGGGCCTGCCCCCCGGCCAGGGCACCGTAGACGAGGGAGCCAAGGTTTATGCCACCCACTGTGCGGGTTGCCACGGCGCAACCGGCGAGGGCGGGGCTTTTACCCGACTGGTCTCCGAGCCCTTCCCCATCACGAAAGAGGTTGACTCGGTGGACTTTGCCATCGGGAACTACTGGCAGTACGCCACCACCCTCTTCGACTACACCCGCCGGGCCATGCCCTTTGCCACCCCCGGCATCCTCAGCAACGACGAGGTGTATGCGGTGGTAGCCTACATTCTGTACCAGAACGGCGTTATTGATGAAAGCGAGCCAATGAACGCCCAGACCCTGCCCAAAGTACAGATGCCTGCCAGGGCTTTGCTGGAGCTCGACCCCAGCACCCAGAAGCGCTTCCCCTGGATCAAGCTCCCCTGAGTTAACTATGGATCGTCGCAACTTTCTCGATTTACTGGCGAAGGGGGCTTCGCTAGGACTATTGCTCAAGCTCTCGCCCCTGGGGATGCTCGAGTTCGTTCGCGCTCAGAGCAACGTCAATGCATTCCAGAAGGCCCTGCTGGTAGACAAAGCCGGCAACCCCTTCAAACTGAGCAGCCTGAAGCCCCACGAGCCGTATGTGTTCGCCTATCCGTTTGCCGCAACGCCCAACATTCTGGTAAATGTGGACGCCGAGCTGTCGCCGGTAGATGTAAAAATGCCCGATGGCAAGAACTACCGCTGGACGGGGGGGGTGGGCAAAGGCAAAAACATCGTGGCCTACACCAGCATCTGTCCCCATGCCTACAGCTACGCCTCCCCCAATCTGGGTGCCATGGGCTACTACAAGCCCGAAGGAAACAGGGGCCCCCGCATGGTCTGCTGTGCTCACCTCTCGGCCTTCGACGTAACCAAGGGCGGCGAGGTGAAGGGTGGCCCGGCCCCCCACGCCCTGGCTGCGGTGGCCCTGGAATACGATGCCGCCAAGGACGAAGCCTACGCGGTGGGCTTCCTGGGCAACCCCCAGTTCGACGCCTTCTTCCGCGCCCAGAACCAGGCCCTGCGCGACCTGTTCCGCACTACCGCCCGGGCCCGCGAGGAAGTGGCCAAAGCCACCGTGATACCCTACGCTGAGCACACCAAGGTGCCCACATCATGTCCGGTGCTGGGTTGAGGATGATCTCAATATACCAGCTTTGCTTGCTTCGGTTGGTTTGGTTTGGTCTTTCCAATGGGAGGATGGTATGAGCGGACTCAATCGTCGAGAGGTTCTGAAGGTTTTCGGCGCAACCGCTGCGGGTCTGACCGCAGCTCAAACCGTGCAGGAAGCGCAGGCCCAGGCGGGCACGGTGGTCTGGTCGGATTATGTGGTCTTTCTCAATGCCAACGCCAAAGCTTTCATCGTGGACACCCGTACCGATCAGGTGGTCGCCAGTCTGGACACCGCCAAAGGTGCGACGCTTGGAAGCATGACCCCCGACGCCAAAAAGGTATATGTGAGCGGGGCTGCCGAGGGCGAAAATCGGGTGGTGGTAATTGACATGCAAAACCTGCAAGTCGCCAAGGCACTCCAGACCGGCAACCGACCCAAGCACGGCCTGGTGAGCCCCGACGGCCAGCGGGTGGGCGTCGACCACTGGGGCCTCTCTGAGGGCAAGCTCAGGCTGGTCTTCATTCGCACCGCCGACGATACCATCGAAAAGACCCTCGACATCCCGGTGAAAAATCCACCCAAAGGCGTAACTTCCATGCACAACGCCTGGAGCTGGGATAGCCGCTACTTCTACAGCATGGACCGTGTGGATGACCGTCTGGTAGTCGTGGACACCACCGATTGGTCGGTGCGCACCTTCCCCGCCCCCAGCGTGCCGCACTATCCTTGCATCAGCCCGGATGGTCGAGAACTTTGGCTCATTCACGAGGGCAACGCCCAGACCCGCCCAGGCATTGCCGTCTACGACCTGAACAAGCCCAACCTGCCTATCATCGCCCAGATGGAGATGCCCCTCATCGGTGAAGACGCGGTGGAGGCCCACCACGGCAACTTTACCCAGGATGGCCGTTACTTCATGGCCCTCAACCGGGGGCCCGGCAACAACCTGCGGGGGCGGGAGGTGGCCTTTTTCGGCAGTCGTAGCAAGCGCCTAGTCCACCGGTTGAGCTGCGCCAGTACCGGGGTAGGACACGCCTACAACACCCCCGACGGGCGTCGGGCCATCGCCACCAACTACGGCAATAACGTGATAACCGTAATCGACATTCCCAGCCTGCGCACGCTCAAAGACCTGGCCATCGGGAAAGGCAGGATGGGCCATGTGGTCTTCACCAAGGATGGGCGCTTTGGGTATCTCTCCAACGCCGATGGGAACTTGTACAAACTGGATATGCGCTCATTAACAGTGGTCAAGACCATTGAAACCGGCCAAACCAGCGGGGGCGGACAAGTGATTAATGTCTGGACGAACTTGTTCGAAGAACTTCCACGCGCCTGATGCCGGATTCAAATTGAATCCTGGCGCATTCCCCTCCCCTCAGAAAACGTCTCCTTTCGTAGCGGATTCAAAAAGATACTTCACCAAACCAAAAAGCCCCAGGAGGCTATCTTTTTGAATCCTAGAGCACTCCCTTCGGTCGGGTTGGTTCATTACCGAATGGTAATGAACCAACTGAATCTGGTATCAAACAGTTGGCCGCGTTGGGCGTCGAATACTACATCTGCCAGATTACCTTCACCCGCAACAACATCGCCGAAAGCAAGCTGCATTCAGACGATTTCATCAAGTGGGTGCCATCGGGGGTCGGGGCTGTGACCGAACTACAAACCAAAGGCTATGGCTACATCAAGGCTGGACACCTGCGCAACCCCCCTGGCAAAACATGCAAAAAAGCCCGGATGGAAAGTCCGGGCTGTGTTTAACGTATGGCTACTTTAGGCCGAGCTTATCGCGGGCTTCCAGCACCTGGGCTGCCGTCATGGTCTTGGCCCGCTGAGACTTGACCTCAGCCGCAGTGAAGGGCTTCTGACCGGCGGGGAATTTGTTGCCCCACTGGGTGGAGATGTGGTTCAGCAAACCGGCGATTTCTTCATCCTTGAGCTGTGGATAGGCAGGCATCGCCCCCTGGTACTTTGCACCCTTCACGCTGATGGAGCCTTGCAAACCATACAGCAGCACCTGAATGAGGTATTCACGGCCACCTTTAGCCTCCAAAATTGCGGGCGTATAGCCGGCCAACGGGGGAAAGACACCAGGCACGCCCGCGCCGGTGGGCTGGTGGCAGCCCTGGCACTGGGAATAGAGGGGACTGGCCTGGGCCATGGCACTTTGCGCACCCAGGAGATAGAAGCCCAAAGCCATCAGAAGTACAGCCGAAGAAAACAGACGGGAGACGTTATGGTTAGACAAGTTGTGTCACCTCCAAGTTACAGTATGCGGCTAAAAATCCGCTTTGCAAGTAGTTTTCGGTTATCTAAAGGATAACTTAAGGTTATTTGATCGGCTTGTCCTTGCTCTGCACCAGCCACAAGGCCACGCTCAACAAAGCCACCGCGCCGGCGAAGAAGAAGAAGTCCAGCGGCACTTTAGGCGAAAAGGCTTGGGCTTTCTCAAAGAACTTCACCACCAGGATCATCAGGATAACCTGGCCCAGCTTGGTTTTGAGATCGTTGAGGTTGCGCACCCTCAGCACGTTGTTTAGGCTGCCCTCGAGCTGGGCCACCTCCGCGATAAAAAGCTCGTAGAGCCCTAGCGCAAATATGATCAGCACCGAGGCCAGGAGGGATAAGTCCACGGCGCTCACCATCAAGGGCAGGGCCTTCTCAAGGCTACCCGAACCCAGCGCTCGCCAGACCTCGAGGCCGGTCTGCACCGCAAAGTACACCGACCCAGCCAAAAGGCCGACTACGGGAATCAACATCACCCAGCGGGCCTGCCAGAGCACCGACTGAATGGCCTGTTCGATCCGGCTCAAGCCCGACCCACCGTGCCCATCAGCTCGAATTTTTCCTTGATGACCTGCTTGAGATATTCGCGGCCCTTGCCCAAGAGCTTGCGGGGGTCAAACTCCTTGGGGTTGCCCACCACCACCTCGCGAATACCGGCACTGAAGGCCAGACGCAGGTCGGTGTCTATGTTAATTTTGGCGATGCCGTTGGGAATGGCCTTGCGCACGTCTTCGTCGTGGATGCCGGTGGGGTCGCCGAGGTCGGCCCCGGTGGCGCTCATCTTGTCCTTGAGCCACTGGGGTACCCCCGAGGAGCCGTGCAGCACCAGGGGAATGGAGACCCGTGTTGCGATCTGCTCGAGCCTCGCGTGGTCTATGTAGGGCCGCCCCTTGCCCTTGTAAGCCCCATGGGAGGTGCCGATGGCGATGGCCAGGTAGTCAATGCCGGTGGCCTCCACGAAGCGCTCAGCCTCGTCGGGGTCGGTGAGGAAGGCATCCTTGGCGTCCACCACGATGTTGTCCTCGATGCCCTGCAAGCGGCCCAGCTCGGCCTCCACGCTCACCCCCACGGCGTGGGCGGCTTCCACGCACCGCTGGGTTTCGTGCACGTTCTCCTCGAAGGGGTGGTGCGAGGCGTCTATCATCACGCTGGTAAAGCCTGCCCGCAGCGCCTGTAGCACCATCTTGTAGTCGGCCCCGTGGTCGAGGTGCAGCACCACCGGCACGCTCACCCGGCTGGCCATGTCGCGCACCAGGTTGGAGAGGTTCTCCAGCCCGGCGTACTTGCGGGCTCCATCCGAGACCTGAATAAAGACCGGGGCCCGCAGGGCTTCGGCGGTCTCGAGGATGGCCTGGGTAATCTCTAAGTTGTTGGTGTTGAAGCTGGGCACGGCATAGCCTTCGCGCCGCGCCTTGTCCAGTACGTCTTTACCGAGGGCCAGCGGCATACACTTCTCCTAACAGTTTCTTCATATTGTCCGACACAGGTTGGTTGTTGAACAAAGCACTTCCAACCACCACCACATCTACCCCCGCCCGGTAGACCTCGGCCACGTTTTCGGGCTTGATGCCCCCGTCTACCTGGATCAGGCAGACGGGGTTTAGCTCGTCGCGCAAAGCCCGCAGGCGGCGGATGCGCTCGGTACTGGCCGCGATGTACTTCTGCCCCCCAAAGCCGGGGTTCACGCTCATCAGGAGGGCCAGGTCGAGCTCGGGCAACAGGGGCAGCAGGGCCTCGAGCGGCGTGGCGGGGTTGATGGCCAGCCCGGCTTTCTTACCCAGCTCCTTGATTTGCTGCACCGCCCGGTGGGCGTGGGGGGTGGCCTCGGCGTGCACGGTAATCCAGTCCGCCCCGGCCTGGCCAAAGTCCTTCAGGTAGCGCTCGGGCTCCACAATCATCAGGTGCACGTCCAGCGGCAGCCCGGTGACCTTGCGGATGGCCTCCACCACCAGCGGGCCAAAGGTCAGATTGGGCACAAAGCGCCCGTCCATCACGTCCAGGTGAATCCAGTGCACCCCCGCCGCCTCGGCCTCCTGGATCTGTTCGCCCAGCCGGGCAAAGTCGGCGGTGAGGATGGAGGGCGCTACCCGCAGTTCAGGCATAGGTGAGAACCCCTTTTTGAATGGCCTGCTCGCGCATATGTACCAGATAATACGCGATGACCAGCTGGGTGAGGGCCAGGGGATAGCTTTGGCCGCCCTTGTCCCAGAAGGTGCCGATCACCTCAGGGTTGAAGTGCTCGGCGTGGGGGCCTAACTGCTCCCAGATGAGCCGCTCGAACACCGCCGCCCGCTCCTGCGAAAGCCCTCCCGAGATGTCCAGGATGTCGGCCTCCTTGCGGGCCTCGAGGCGGATTACCGCCGGTTCGTCCTCGTAGGCCGAGTGCAGCACCTCGGACAGATCGAGCCGGGGCAGGCTGCGCTTGAGGCTGATGCGCACCGAGAGGCTGCTGGGCTTCTCAGGGTCGTAGCCGGGGGGGCGGTAGAAACGCACCACGATGTCGGCAAACTCCTTCTGCGGCCAGATGTAGCTCTGCGAGTCGGGCATACGACGCTCGATGTCGGCCACGACTTGCTCGGGGGTGTAGCCCCGCTTGGTCACATCGCGCTTGATCTTCCATTCCCGCCGTAATTCCTCCTCGGGGTCGATGTAGACCTTGAGGTGGTAACGGTCGCGCATGGGCTGGGAGAAGAGGGTCAGCAAGCCTTCCAGCACCACCGCCCGAGGAATCTGGCGGCCCCCCTCAGCCACAGGTCTGGGTGCCGGAATGTAGACAGGTGGGTCGAAGGTACCAGTAGAGTGGTTATACACTGGCTTCAGGATGGGCTCGCCCAGCGACAGCAGCCGCACGTGCTGCTCCATGATATCCATGTAGTTGCAGTCGGGGTTGAGGGGGGTGATTTTGAGCTCGGCCCGCTGCTTGCGGTCGTACTTGTGGTAGTCGTCTACGCAGATGTTGGTGGTGCGTTCCTGCCCCAGCAAACGGGCAATGCCGCTGCTGATGGTGGTCTTGCCCACCCCTGAGTCACCTGCGACGCCCAGCATAAAAGGTCTATGGGGCATGATGGCCTCCTTGCTCGAGTTCGGCACAGTCTTTGAAAACCTGGCTGGCCCGGATGTCCTCCTCGGCGATGCGGCGCAGGTCGTCGGTGGAGACCTGACCACCCCGCTCGAACAGGCGCCGGGCCTGGCGCAGCTTGAAACGGTCTATGGCGTTGCGGATGGAGCGGGCGTTGGCAAAGTTGGGCAGCCGCATCCGGCAGGCTACATACTCAGCAAAAGCCCGCTCAGCATCTGGGTCGAGGTAGTAGTTTTGCTCACTGAGCATAAGTTGCCCGATGGCAATCAGCTCCGCCTCGGTGTAGTCGGGAAACTGGATGTGATGGGCGATGCGTGAGCGCATCCCGGGATTCAGGCTAAAGAACTGCTCCATCTTGTCGGCATAGCCCGCTAGCACCACCACCAGATCTTCACGTTGGTTCTCCATCACCTGGAGAAGGATTTCGATGGTCTCCTGGCCGTAGTCCCGCTCGTTTTCCGAACGATACAGGCTGTAAGCCTCGTCGATAAACAAAACCCCCCCCATGGCCCGCTTCAAGATCTCCTTGGTCTTGGGCGCGGTGTGGCCGATGTACTGCCCAACCAGGTCATCGCGGCTGGCCACCACCAGGTGATCGCGGCGGATGTAGCCCAACCGGTTCAGGATGGTGGCCATGCGCATGGCTACGGTGGTCTTGCCGGTGCCGGGGTTGCCGGTAAAGGCCATGTGCAGCACCGGGCGAGACCCCCCCAAGCCCAACTCCCGGCGCAGCTTGTCCACCACCAGGTAAGCGGCAATCTCGCGGATGCGCCCCTTGACCGGAGCCAGACCAATAAGCTCTCGGTCCAGCCGCTCCAGCACCTCGGGCACGCCCGTTTCTTGGAGCAGGGTTTGTAAGTTGGCACCGTGTGGGGTCTCGATCATGGCGGGCCTCGCTAGTAGCGTTCTCCGGCGGGTTTATCGGTAGCGTAGGGCTCGAGGCCGTACTTCTG
>CALFDH010000063.1 GCA_937950405.1 uncultured Meiothermus sp. | reverse complement strand
TTGGCGGCCCTCTCCCAGCGCATCGAGCGGGCGGGCGCGCTGCTGCGTACCCGGGTGGACATTGCCCTGGAGACCCAGAATCAGGAGCTCTTGAAAAAGCTCCGACAGGGGCAAGTCATGCAGTACCAGCTTCAGCGTACTGTGGAGGGCCTCTCCATTGCGGCCATCTCCTACTACGTGGTGGGCCTGCTGTACTACCTGTTCAAAGCGGGCAAGGAAGCGGGCCTACCCCTCTCGCCCGAGCTGGCCGCCGGGCTGGCCATTCCGGCGGTGGTGCTGGGGGTGTGGTGGCTCACCCGGCAGATTCACCACCGGTTGCTGGGGCGCTATCAGGGGGATTAGAGTGCTTTTTGTGTATTTTCATCTGGCTTCAAGAAAGCCGCTCACTCAATAGCGACCGCGCATCCGGGAGGATTCTCAACCCTGCCTAACTCAAACTACATGGAAGCACTCTACTTTGAGCGGGTTTTTACGGGGGCTTTCCTGCGGCCCTCTGGTGCAAGCTTTCGCAGGGGCAGGGTGAACGGCGGCCAGTCCATGCGGGCCATGGCGTTATGGATAAATTCTCTGGCAAAGGGCCACATGTTAATGGGCAGGTTGATTTCTTTGAACACGTCGAAGTAGCCAGCAAAGCCTTCGGTTTCGGGTTGGAGCTCGCTCGAGTACCAAAAACCAAAACTAACCTCAATGCTACCCTGCTCTGCCAGATTATCCTGGTCTACCACTACCAACCTGAACTTGCCTACTGCCTCGAAACCATCCTCCTCTGGCCGGTAGCTATAACTTTCCTCGAGCCCCACCTGGCTACGGGCCGGGTTAGGGCTGGCTTCCAGGGCTTGTACGCTGGCCTCTATTAGCCGTACCCTCCGCAGCTCCAGGCCGTTCACAAAATGGCTGTACTGCTCGGGGGTAGGTAGTTTGGATTTGCTAACCTTGGATGGCATAGCCGTTCACTTCCACACGCGGGTACCCCGCAAAAAACCCCGACTGCTGACTTCGGTGTTCAAAGCGGTAGGCGTCCCAGTCGTCCATGCGCTGTTGAAGGGTGAGTACGCACTCCCGCAAACCTCTAAGTTCGTTTTGCACCACACGCAGGGCACTGGCCTCCGAAAGCAAACCCACAATATGCTGATTCAGGCTCACCCCCTCGGCCTCGGCCTCTTCAGCCAGACGGCGGTGTAGGCTAGGGGGCATCCGCACCAGCACCTTGCCACCGTAGCTGCGCTCGGTGGAGGGCAGGGGAATTTCGTCGCCGTGCTCGTAGGCCACCTCGAGCCACAACTGACGGGCCTCCTCGATCATATCCAGGGCTTCTTCTGCGGTCTCGCCCACCGAAACACAGCCCGGCAGGTCGCTGATAAGTGCGGTGTAGCCCCCTTCCTTCTCGGGCACCAGCGTAACCGGGTAGCGCAGACCCAGGTAGTAATCCAAAGGCTTGCGCCCAAACTCCTTTTTCATTGTCCCTCCTCCTCTATGGCCTTTAGAACTTGCTTGAGGTAAGCGGTTTTGACCACCTGACCCCTGTGCTTGGGAACGGTCAGCTTCCGGCCATTCGGGTGCCGAAAGATATGGTGGCTGCCTCTGGCACGCTCCTCGGCAAAGCCATATGCCCGCAGCACCCGTTCCACTTCCTCATAACGCATCTCGGGCGGCAGACGGCGCATTTTCTCTAAGAGCTTCTCGAGCCAACCCATCTACCGCTCCCCTAAATGATATTACCTGTAATATCACTTGTCCATATCGGATACACAATTGCCAACCCTACCCCACCCGCCGAACCCGGCTCCCCTCGGCCTGAAGCCGCCCTTCGCGCAGGAGGCCGTTTATAAGCGAGCGGGCCGTTTCCTCGATGGCCCTGCCCGCGCGGGCAAAGCCCAGCCAGCGGGCAAAGGCCCGAATGGCTTCCTCTCGCTCGGTCCACTGCCGCCCGCCCAGGGCGCTCAGAAACTGTTCCTTTAGAAATTCCCGCCGGTAGCCCTCCACCGAGCGCATCAGCAGCCGCAGCGCCCCGCCCTGGTTTTCCAGAATGCCCCGCCGCACCGCCGTCCGCAGGGCGGCGTCCAGCACCTCCCGAATGCGCGGCCCCGTTCGGTTGAAGCCCAGTTCCCGCGCCACAGCCCGTATCGCCGCTTCGCGCTCGAGCGGCCCCTGGGCCTGGAACACCTGCCGGATGGCGCACATAATCTCGTCTGGCTCCAGCCGATCTATGGGCGTTGCGGGGTTCGGTTTGGGTTCACCCGAACTGCGCAAGGCCTGCCGCAGCTCCTCCTCGGGTGGCACGGACATGCCCACCATTAGCCGACACTTCAGGCCCTCGCCCATCAGATCTTCAAGCTGCGACCAACCCCGCAGGTTGAAGTAACCCACGCAAAAGTCGGCCTGGTGCGATACCTTCAGGGTTTCCCGGAGCGAGGGGAGAAGCTCGAGGTGAATGTTGTCGAAAATGCGCGGCATGTTTGGCTACGCATTTTAAGGCAAGCCATGACAATTCACTGCCCAACCTGAACCTGAGGGGCCGGGTTCAGAGCACCCTCAGCGCTGCCGGTTTTGCCTAACTGGAGCAGGGCGCAGCAGGCCAGCGGGCGTGCGCTAGAATCGGGGGGTGAAGCTCTTCGACCAAGAGGAGTACGCCCGCTGGTGGGGCCAGGCCCAGCACACCCTGGCTTCAGCCCGGCGCGATGCGCAAGCGGGCGATTTCGACTGGGCTAGCTTCAAAGCCCAGCAGGCTGGCGAGTATGCCCTCAAGGGCTTGCTGCGGGGGCTGGGGCAGCCTGCCTACGGTCATGCCCTGCTGCGCTTGCTGGAGGCGTTGGCCGAGATGGGCGTGGCGCTGCCCGAGGCCATCTGGGAGGCTGCGCGGGAGCTGGACCCGCACTACATCCCGGCCCGCTACCCCGATGCCTTTCCATCGGGGAGCCCGTTTCAGTTTTACTCACGTAAGCGGGCCGAGGCCGCCCTGGAAGCTGCCCAGGGCGTGCTGGACTGGGTAGAGGAGGTGCGAAGCCGTGCTTGAGACTGCCCTGGCGCGGCGGGAAGCCGAGCGCAAGGCTTTGCTCGAGCAGGCCCACCGCTTTGCCCGGCAGGTGCGCGGGCGGCTGGGCGAGGCCCGGGTGTGGGTGTACGGCTCGGTGGCGCGGGGAGACTTCAACCTGGGGAGCGATATAGACCTGCTCGTGGTTTCACCCCACCTGCCCCCAGACCCCCTGGAGCGGCAGCGCCTTCTGACCGGCATGGCCTGGGGGCGGCTCGAGGTCCGGGGTCTGCTGCCTGCGGAGTTCGCCCGGCTATGGGCCAAAGGAGCCTTGGGTTTCCTGGAGGAAGGGCTTGAGATTTAGTTTTCGCCCCACTGAAAGCTATCCGCTGTCCTTTGATGGGCGATTTTCATGCACGCTGAATAGCGCTCTTCACATATTTTGAGCCATCGAGCATTGTCCTGGACAGAACACTGGACGCCTTGACCCTTCCACGACGGCTTCGCAACACCCATACTCGCCGGGAGAGCGGGCATTTGCGTCTGAAGCGACATCCCGATATACGTTACCGTGCGGGTGTTGCCATTAGGTTGAATGGCGCAACAGGGATGGGGGCCACAGCTGTGAAGAGCGCTCTAATCACGACGCCAGCATCGTCCGCAGCGCCTCGGCTGCCGTGTTCCCGGCCTCGGCGGGGTAGAGGAGCCAGAAGAGCCGCCGCAACTCCATGCCCTTAATACGCAAGGCCCGCAGGTTGCCCACCTTCACGTTGGGCCGCACCACCACGTTTGACACAATGCCCACCCCGGCCCCCTCGAGCACCAGCCGCTTGGTGACTTCGTGGTTGTCGGTGTAGAAGACCGGGTTAATCTTTAGGCCGGCCTGTTCCAAAGCCGATCCCAAAACCCGGTAGGTCATGGCGCCAGGCTCACGAAGTATCAGCGGGACTTCCACCAGTTGCTCTGGCGTAATCTCCTCTTTACGAGCCCAGGGGTGCTCAGGGGGTACAATGACCACCAGTTCGTCTTCGTAAAAGAGCTTGCGCTCGAAGCCCTCGAGGTGCTCCACCGCTTCCACCACCGCCAGCTCAACCTCGCCCTGTAAAAGTCTTTGGGTGAGCCGCTCGGAACTACCGCTCTCCAGCTTGATTCGAATCTCCGGGTAGAGCCGTTTGAACTCGGTTAAGTAGCGGGGCAACACATACACTGCCATGGTAGTAGAGGCACCAATCTCCACCCGCCCGCGCTCGAGGCGCTCCAGGGCCTGCGCTGCCTGCATGAACTCCTCCAGCGCCTGCACGGCCCGTCGGGCCTCGGGCAGCAGGTCCTGGCCGGTTTTGCTAAGCACCAGGCGGCGGCCCTGCCGGTGGAAGAGGGGCCGGCCAATCTGGGTTTCCAAGGCCCGCAGGTGCTGGCTCACGCCGGGCTGGGTCATGCCCAGGCTCAGGGCTGCCCGGCCCACACTACCCTCCTGTACCACGCACAAAAACACCCGCAGGGCCTGGGGGTTGGGGAAGGGGCGGCGTTCAATCATAAGCTTATGTTATCAAAAATATTCAAAACAAACTTGCGCTATTTATCACAAAAGCCTACCGTGGAGGCTACCTAGGAGGTGCAGCATGATGGTAGTCGAACGCCCCACGCGCAACCTGTCCCTCGACCTGTTGCGAAGTACTGAGGCCGCTGCGCTGGCGGCGGCGCGATGGGTGGGGCTGGGTAGCAAGAACGATGGCGACCAGGCCGCGGTGGATGCCATGCGCCTGTTGCTGGCCACCATCCCCATGCGGGCCCGGGTGGTGATAGGCGAGGGTGAAAAAGATAAGGCCCCCATGCTCTACAACGGCGAGGAACTCGGCACCGGCGAAGGCCCCGAGACCGACCTGGCCGTAGACCCCATCGAGGGCACCCGGCTGGTGGCCCACGGGCGGCCAGGGGCCATCAGCGTGATTGCCGCCGCCGAGAAGGGGGGGCTCTTCAGCCCCGGCCCCGGCTTTTACGCGGCCAAGCTGGTGGTGGGCCCGCAGGCCAAAGAGGCCATAAACCTCTCGGCCAGCCCGGAGGAGAACCTACGCTCAATAGCCAAAGCCCTAGGCAAGCGGGTGCGCGAACTTACGGTGTTTGTGCTGGACAAGCCCCGCCACGCCCGGCTCATCGACCAGATTCGCCACGCCGGGGCGCGGGTCAGCCTGCACACCGACGGCGACGTGGGCGGGGCCCTGGCGGCGGTGCTGCCCGATACCGGTATTGACGTGTTGATGGGCACTGGCGGCACCCCCGAGGGGGTGATTGCGGCGGTGGCGGTCAAGGCCCTGGGCGGAGGGATGCAGATGCGTCTCGACCCCCAGAGCGAAGAGGAGCGCTGGGCCCTGGTCAACACCGACTACAACACCCAGCGGGTCTACACCCTGGAGGAGCTGTGCCCTGCCGAGGACACCCACTTTGCCGCCACCGGCGTTACCGACGGACAGTTTTTGCGCGGGGTGCGCTACCGGGGTGAGTACGCCATTACCCACAGCCTGGTCATCAGGGGCCACACCCGCACGCTGCGCTACATCGAGTCGCATCACCTGCTTGAA
>CALFDH010000062.1 GCA_937950405.1 uncultured Meiothermus sp. | reverse complement strand
CACCGGCTCTGGCTGGCTCACGGTGGTTTTCACTTTTGCAGTGGCCTGGACGGTCACCTGGCGTTTTATACCCAGGGTGCGACAGTTTGCCCTCAAAGTAGGTTGGGCCGATCAGCCCAACGCCCGCCGCTTGAACAAGGAACCCCTGCCCAATGCCGGAGGGCTGGCTATTTTTGCCGGCGTGGTGGCAGCCCTGGTGGTAGCCACCGCCCTGCGCCCCATCCTGATTCAGGAAGTGCAGGTACAGGTGCTGGCCATTTTGCTGGGGGGGGCCATTCTGGTGCTGGTGGGTTTTGTGGACGACCAGTTTGGCTTACCGCCGCTATTTCGGCTACTGGTGCAGTTGCTGGCAGCCTTGCTTCTGGTCGCAGTGGATATTCGCTTTCACGCCGCCTTTGGCACCGCTCTGGACCCCTTTTGGGGCATGATACTGACCATTGCCTGGGTGGTGGGCATTACCAATGCGGTCAACCTGATGGATGGGGTTGATGGCCTGGCCGGGGGTATTGCCTTCATTACGGCCATGAGCCTGCTGGCGGTTTCGGCCCAGAACCCCCAGTGGGTTGCGGCCACCTTGGTATTGGCGGCGCTTTCGGGGGCGGCGCTGGGCTTTTTGCGGCACAACTTCTTCCCTTCCAAAATCATCATGGGGGACGCCGGCGCCTATTTCTTTGGCTACGTGCTGGCCGCCACCGCTCTGTTGGGCAGCCTCAAGGTCACCACGGTTTTTTCGCTGGTTCCTACTGCTCTGTTCTTGCTGCTGCCCATTCTGGACACTTCGCAGGTGTTTATCCGCCGCCTTCTCAAGCGGCAAAACCCCATGTCTACCCCTGGTAAAGACCACATCCACCACCGCCTCTTAGCCAGGGGCTTCTCCCAGCGCCGTACCACCGTGACCCTATGGATCGTGACCCTGGCCTTGAATTTAGTAGCGATGTGGGTACAGGAGGTGAATCCGCTGGCAATTAGCGTCACTGCCATCGGCATTGCATCGTTGCTGGGTTTTACCGTCTGGCGCAAGCTGCGGGCGGTGTGGAAAGAGACCGCGCAGCAGGCCCAGGGAAGCCTTTAGCTCGAGGCAGAAGTATAACTCCGCAGGGCAAAACGCCAGAAAAACCTGGAAAAAAGCAGCAGGAAAATAGCATTCAAAACAGCCAGGGCCAGGCTGGCCGGGGTCAGGCGACCCAGCGCAGCCTCGGCGGGCACGGTGGTCAGGAAGGCCACCGGCACAACGAAGGTGAAGATGAAACGGTAGGCCACCGGAAAAGCCTGCATGGGGAAGCGCCCCGCCTCGAGCAAAGCCCGCAGTACCTCGGTGGCGTTGGCCACCTTGACAAACCATATGCTGCTGGTGCTAATGATGAACCACAGGCTATAAAGCATCACAAACGCCACGGCCAGGAGCCCAAAGCCTACCGCGTAGTCGGCCAGGCCCAGCCCTATGCGTTGGCCTGCATAGAACCACAGCAAAAGCCCAATCACCCCATCGCTCAGGCTCCAGGGCGAGAGGGTGCGAAAGGAAAGCCAGAACTGGCTGTCCAGCGGCTTGAGGAGCACAAAATCGAGGGTGCCTTTTTGCACCTGCTCCACCACCCGGTTGAGGTTGGGCGAGAGCAGGGTGAAGGCAAAGCCATCCAGCATCAAGAAAGCTGCCAGCACCAGCAAGGCCTCCTCGAACCTCCACCCACCCGGCTGATAGCCCCCCTGGTAGAGCAGCGAGATCCCAAAGAGACTCCCAGCAGCGTTTCCGAGCGCCGAGAGCGCGGATACCAGAAAGTTGCCCCGGTACTCGAGCTCCGCCGCCAGGGCCGTCCCCCAGAAGCGGCCCAGCACCCGCAAGTAACGCATGGGTTCAGTGTATCAAGAGGGTCTACAGGTAACGTAAGTTTATTTGGATGGGCTTTAGCGAGAAGAAATGTCGCAGGTCACAGGTCTCATGTCGCAAGTCAGGATGCTTTCGGCCTTCGGCTTTGGGCTTTTGGCACTTGCATTGGACCACGGATAGGCTTCCTCTCTCCTATCCCCTGAACGGCCCCCCACGCCACACCACCGGCCCAATAATTTTGACCGGGTCGTCGCGGTGGCGCACCACCGGTGGCACACTACGGCGGGCCGGATAAAACACGATGTGCTCACCTTCTTCCTGGTAGCGCTTGATGATCAACACCTCGCCCAGGCCATCCCAGGCCACCACCACATCCCCGGCCCTGGGCATCCGCCCGGTATCCACCGCCACCCGGTCGCCCGGGGCGATGCTCTGGCCCATGGCCCGCACGCTCTCCGAGACCATGCAATCGCCGTTGACCGCAAAGACCCGCACATTTTCAGGCTGCACCCCCAGCGCCCTCAGGTCTTCCAGTGGAATCGAGACCAGGCCCTCGCTGGTTGGGGTGTTCGGGTAGCCTGCGGAGGCGGTGGCCTGAACGGGAAAGGTGGCAAAGTGTAGCTCCGCCTCGAGCCGCCGGGCCCCCTCCGGCACTTCACCCTCGACAAAATCCAACTGCAAGCCCGTGGCCTGAGAGAACTCCGGCAAACTCCAGCCAAGTACCGAGAGCAACACCCGCAGTTTGGCCGCCCCCAAGTCCAGGGTGGGGTGAATCAGGCCGCGCTCGAGGCGGCTTACCTCGGTCTGGTTGAGCAATCCCGACGCCTGCGCTACCTGGGTTTGCGACAGGCCCAGGCGCTGGCGCTGCTGGCGGATGGCGGTGGCCCAATGGGGAGGGTGCATGCAGATTTCCTCTAAACCATACTAAGTCATTTTGATTAAGATTCAATCTCTTTAGGCATATTGACTAATCATTATTTTCTGAATAACCTAATATTAGACTATTTTATGTTATAAACATAACATAGACCCTCCACTCCTTCAAAGTACAGGTGAATCATGGAACTGGCCCAGCCCACCACCGACCTGCTTTCCAAACTCGAGGCCTGGCAACTTCTAGGCATCATCGGCGCGTTCGCCGGAGCGGGCGCACTGCTCAGGTTTCTGGTTGAGAGCGTGCGTAGCAAATTCTGGAAGCAGGCCCTCCGCATCCTCAGCAGCGCTTTCTGGGGCACCCTGGCGGCTATCCTGGTTTCGGACTGGCTCACCCTCTCGCCCAAAAGCCTCCTGGTGTTGGCTACGCTGTTGGGCTGGGTAGGCTTCGAGACCACACTGGGCAATTTGCTCAAAATGGTGGGCAGGAAGACCGATATGAAGCTCGAGGTCCCCAAAGCCCCCCGCAAGAAAGCCCGGAACAAAAGCGGCGCTTCCAAAAAACAGCCCTCCCGGCAGGAACCCCGCTCACCGTGACCCCCTCCCCCAGCCGGTAGCATGAATACCATGCAGCTTGGCTATTCCTTTTGCCCCAACGATACCTTTATTTTTTATGCCCTGGCCCACGGCAAGGTAACCACCCCCTTCCCCATCACCGAACGCCTGGAAGACGTGGAAACCCTCAACCGCTGGGCCTTGCAAGGCCAGCTACCCCTCACCAAAATCAGCTACGCTGCCTATGGACGGCTGCGCGAGCAGTATGTTGCCCTCCGCGCCGGGGGGGCTATGGGGCGGGGAGTGGGGCCACTCTTGGTAGCCAGAAGTTCCCTTGGAGCGCTCCAGGGCAAAAGAATCGGCATTCCCGGCCAGCACACCACCGCCTTCCTGCTGCTGTCACTGCATAGCCAGGGCTTTGTGCCGGTTGAGATGCGCTACGATCGGATCATGCCTGCCGTGGCAAGGGGCGAGGTGGACGCAGGGCTCATCATCCACGAGTCGCGCTTCACCTATCACCTGTACGGCCTGCAAAAGGTGCTGGATCTGGGTGAGTGGTGGGAAGCAGAAACCGGCCTGCCCCTGCCTTTGGGGGCTATTCTGGCCCGGCGTGACCTGGGCACCGAGGCCATTCGGGCCATAGACCGGGCGGTGCGGGCCAGCCTCGAGTATGCCTACGCCCACCCCGAAGAGACCGTGGCCTACATCAAGCAGCACGCCCAGGAGCTACAAGACGAAGTGATCTGGGCGCACATCCATACCTATGTGAACGAGTTCTCGCTGGACGTAGGGCCTGAAGGCGAGGCTGCGGTGGCGGAGCTGTTCCGGCGCGGTGAGGCGGCTGGGTTGCTTCCGTCATCCACCCAGCCCCACTTTGTTTGAACTCGGTGTAGATGCCAGCCCCCCCAGAACGCACTAGCGCTGTCTAGCACGAGATACCATAGACAAGGCGGCCAGCCATCCAGTTCACCCCCAAAGGTATGTTTCTTACAATCTGTATTCCTTGCTAGGAATGCGTCCGAGGTAGAACCGCTAAATTAATCAGTATGACCCCGGAGTTCATCGCCACCCTGCCCCCTGAAGCCAGGACCGAAGCCGAGCGGGTATTCCGCAGCTTCACGGCCCGGCGGAGCAGCCACGTGTGCTACCCCGAGGACGAAGCCAAAACCCTGTATTTCGTCCAGGATGGCTGGGTACGCCTGTTCCAGCTTGGACCCCAGGAGGAAGAAATCACCCTAACGGTCGTGGGGGCCGGGGACATATTTGGCGAAGGCGCTTTGCTGCCCGGCGAGCGTTACGGGGTGTTTGCCGAGCCTCTGGTGGACTCTGAGTTGCTCTCGGCCTCGAGGGAAGACCTGCTGCGCCTTACAAGCCGCTTTCCCGAGGTTCAGGCCGCTTTTGTGCAACTGCTCTCGCGCAGGCTGCGGAAGGCCGAGGAGCGCCTGCGGGACCTGCGCTTCAAGGAAGTGTTGCCCCGGCTGGCCAAGGCCCTGCTATCGGCCATGCGCAGGGGCGAGGAGGGGCTCGAGGTCACCCTCTCCCATCAGGATCTGGCCCACCTGGCCGGTTCAACCCGCGAGACCATTACCAAGGTGCTGGGCGAGCTGGCCCTGGACGACGCCATCGAACTGGGCTACCGGCGCATCCTGATCCTCAAGCCCGAGGCGCTGAGGCAGGTATCGTTGTGAAGGTACAAGACATCCAGACAGCAAAATTCCCAGTTCGCAGGGAATCCCAACTGTAGGCGTGTAATCAACTCTCAACTACACACAATCATAGGAGAGGTAGGCACGGTGTTCTTAGCACCTGTCCCCTCCCCCCTGACCCCTACTCCATCGCTCACCGCTCGCACGGTATGCAACGTGTTCATTTGAGGTAGTATTGCTGGCATCCACAGGGTCACGGGGTCTGGGGCAGCCCGTTTGGTTTGAGTGCGGGCTACCGGTTTTTGGCGAAAACCACCTTTGCCGATTCGCACCCCATCCGCCACCAAAACCGCCACAAGTTACGCTGTGGCATACACTCAAGCGATAGAATCCCCTAGCCATGTCCGACCCCCTGCACTCGTTCTTGCCGTATGGCCTCGAGAGCCTGCCTGCGCTGCTGCACACCCCAAGGGATGCTCCGCGGGAAGCCCTGCGGGCCGGGCTGGTGGCCTACCTTAAGCGGCTGGGCGCCCCACCAGCCAGCCTCGAGGCCGCCGAGCGACTGGCCCACCCGAACAGCCGGGTGGTGGTAAGCGGGCAACAAGCCGGGCTGCTGACCGGGCCAGCCTACACCTTCTACAAGGCCCATGCGGCCCTCAAGCTGGCCCAGGAGTATGGTTCTGCGGAACAGCCGGTGGTTCCGGTCTTCTGGGTGGCCTCACAGGATCACGACACCGACGAAATTCGCGGCGTAGAGCTGCTGGACTTCGAAGAACGTGTACACCGACTGGAGCTCGAGCTCCCCCCCGCTCTCCCCGCCGGGCGCATTGCTTTCGCCCCCTATTTTGCCCAGGTCTGCAACCTGCTCCGGCCCTTTGCCGGGTATCCCGAGGTACGCGAGCGCATCTGCCGGGCCATGCTGGGCGACTGGAGCTACAGCGAGGTTTTTGCCCGGCTGATGCTGGAATTTCTGGGCCCTCATGGGCTGGTGGTGTTTGACCCCATGGCAAAGGAACTGTCCCCCCTGTTCGTGCCGGCGCTGGAGCGGGAAATTGCCAACCCCCTGGCCTCCTCCGAGGCCATCAACCGTACCGCTCTGGAGATGAAAAAAGCGGGCCTCGAGCCCGTACTGGGCCGGGGTGAGGCTGCTACCAATCTGTTTTTGGAAGGCCCGGACGGCATTCGCCGCCTGCTGCGCTTTCGCGCAGGTCGCTTTGAGGATGGCGAGCGCCATTACAGCCCTGCCGACCTGCGGGCTCTCCTGGCCCACGACCCCGCCCGCCTTACCCCAGCGGCGGGCCTGAGGCCCGTATTGCAGGACACGGTGCTGCCCACTGCCGGTTTTGTGGTGGGGCCTGGGGAGCTCAAATATGTGGCCGAGCTGGGCGGGGTTTATACCCTGCACGGGCTAAAGCTACCCGCGGTCATTCGCCGGATGGGGGTTACGCTCCTCGAGCCCCCCATCGAGCGCATCCTGCAAAAATATGCCCTCGAGGCCTGGGCTTTCCAGGCCGACCCCGAAGCTGCCTTCAAGGCCGCCCTGGCCCAGCAAGACGCGCGGGTACGGGCTATCCAGGCCCACCTGCGGCGCATCGAGGCCGAGTTCGAGCAAGTCCAGACCCTCCTCACCGACCCCACCCTGACCCGCCCCCGCCACCGCGCCCAGGTACGCGTCCAGCACGAACTGGAACGCCTCGAGCGCAAAATACTGGACAACGCCCTGCACCAGGAAAATACCATCGGCGCCCAGTTTGCCCGCTTGCAGCGCCACCTGACCCCCAGAGCCCCGCAGGAGCGGGTCTATCCGTTCCTGATGTACCTGCTCAAACACGGCGAGCGGGTGCTGGACAGGCTTCTGGAACTCCCCGCAACGGGCAACCATACGATCAGCCTGAGTTAGCGCCAGATGCTAAAAGCCTGTTGGCCTGCGACAGGGTATTCGCCTCCCTGCAACGCGGTCATGGTTGGTAAAACCCCTCGACGCTTGAACCCTGGGCGCTTGACCAGCCGTTACCTCAACGCCAGATGAACGTGGTGGCCCTCTCCCCAAACGTATACTGGGAGACATGCTGCGCGTCTGGATGCTCTTATTCCTGCTCTGGGGAGTCGCCCACGCTCAGCAGGACTTGCTGCTGCGGGTCTTGCTCACCGAAGCCTCGGGGGGCAGCATTCAACTGGGGCCGCACCAGCGCAACAGCGCCCTCGGCAGCCAGGATTTTGCCGGCGGAACGCTGCGGCTAACGGCTGGGCCGGGTGAGGTACTGGTAGACGGCCAGAGCGCCGGGCCTTGGGTGGAGTTTGCCCCCGTGGATGGCTTCACATTCGGCGGACGCAACTACCGGGGCAACCTGCTGGCGGTGTGGCAGGCCGGGCGGGTGCTCTTTATCAATCGGGTCTGGCTCGAGGACTACCTCCTAGGGGTCGTTCCCAGCGAGGTTCCGGCTTCCTTTCCGGACGCAGTGCTGCAAGCTCAGGCCATTCTGGCCCGCACCTTCGCGCTCTATCGTCTGAACCCCCAGGGTCTTTACGACATCTGTGCTAGCGAACGTTGCCAGGTGTACCTGGGTCGCTCGGCAGAAACCCCCCGCCACACCAGCGCGGTCTACACCACCCGCAGCCTGATCGTCAGCTACAACCAAAAACCCATCACCGCCGTCTACCATTCCGATTCGGGCGGTTACACTGCTGCCGCATCAGAGGTCTGGGGCAGCAGCGTGCCCTACCTGGTCTCGCGCCCCGACCCCTTCGCGCAGAGTCCAACCAGCGCCTGGAGCCGCACCCTTTCACCCACAGCCATCGCCCGTAGTCTGACCAGTCTGGGCATCCAGGTCGGCACCGTGCAGACCATCACCCCCCTTTTCGTTAGCGAAAGTGGCCGCCCCTTACGCCTTCGGGTGGTGGGCAGCAGCCGTAGTGTGGAGCTTGACGCCCCCCAGTCCACCCGCCTGCTGCGGGGCCTGGGGCTCCCCTCTACCCGGGTGCGCTTCGATGGCTGGCAGGTCTTCGGACAGGGCAACGGCCACGGAGTGGGCATGAGCCAGTGGGGCGCTCGAGGGCTGGCTTTGCAGGGCTGGGACTTCCGGCAGATTCTGGGCTATTACTACCCCGGCACCTTCCTCAGCAGCTTCGAGGTGGTGGCCGGTTTGCAAGACAGGCTCTACCGGGCCGGATACCCCTCCTTCCCAGCGCTCACCGGTTGGGGCCTGAATACCTCAACCCAAGTGCAAGCATTGGCAACCCGGCTCTTCACAGCCTTTGGGCTGGGTCTGTTCTAGGGATTTTTGTTTACAAGCCCCTCTGATTGCCGCCATCGGCTGTCCACCAAAACCAGACGATGACGTCGTCCTTTATGTCACGCCGTCGTTTAGCCATAAACCATGGACCATCAGCCATGAACCTCTTGCTTTCGGATCTCGGCTTTGATCTTCCCACAATCTGGGTCAATCTACCATTCGCTTAACATTTTTTGCTTATATTGAAGCATGACCTTGCGACACGCGTTGCTCAGTAGTGTGCTAGTGCTCGGGATGGTCAGTCCAGCACTGGCTTCTCCCGCCCAGGACTTATTCGACCAGGCCACCTTTCTGATTGGTTTTTATTACAACGGCCCGGCCAAAGTCCCCCCTTTTCGCGAACTCCGGCGGCAGTACCAGCCCCAGCTCGACCAGCTCTGCGCACCCGAGCCAGACCGCTGCGGCTTCGACAAGGCCAGGCAGGTTATCGCCCGCATCATGCAGGATATCGCCGACCCCTTTACGGTGCTGATAACCCGCGACCAGCTTGTTGACGACCAGCGCTACGGAGCCGGTTTAGGGCCAGCCGCCCCCAGGGTGGGCGTCTGGGTGCGCGAAACCCCCAGGGGACTGGTGGTGAGCGAGGCCTTCCCCGGCGAACCCGCCTTCGAGGCGGGCTTGCGGCGCGGCGACCTGATTACCCAGGTCGGTGGGCAACCCGCTACCCTGGCCCGGCTAAACACCGCAGAAACCGCCGGTGTTGGCTTTAGTTTGAGCCACAGCCGCCGGGGCAATGTCCGCACCGTGAACCTCACCCCCCGGGTGGCCGAGGCCACCATGCGACCCCGCCTCGAGGTCAACAACAACATCGCCTACCTGCGCATTTATCATCTGTACAGCTCCGACAACTACTCCACCGCCGAACGCATCCACGACGCCGCCCGCCGGGCCGAACAGGCCGGGGCCCGGGGCATGGTGATCGACCTGCGCGACGCCCTCACCGGCTACGACTCCGAAGCCCTGCTTGGAGCCGCCGCCTTTACCGGCAAGGGGGGGTTCATCTACCACCGACGCTTCCAGGGGCAGGACGAAACCCACACCGTCGAAAACGGCAAGCTATTCGTACAGCCCGACGGGGGCGACAAAGAAGAACAAAGTGCGGTAGAGCGGCCCTATCTGGCCCGGCTCCCCGTGGTGGTGCTGGTCAATCGCAACACCTTCAACTCCGCCGAAATGCTGGCCTATTTCCTGCAAGTTGCAGGCCGGGCCAAAGTGGTAGGCGAACCCACCGCTGGCGCCCTCGGCATGTCAGGCGGCGCCGAAGGCCCCTTGATCAATGGCGAGTTTATAGCGGTCTCCTCGTTGCGAATGCGCAACCTCGACGGTTCGCCCTTCCCCTTCAAGCTAACTCCCGATGTCTTGCTAGAAGACGACCTAGAGGCCCTGGTAGCCGGGCGAGATGTGCTGCTCGAGCGCGCTTTGGAAATGCTGCGTTAGGTGAAAGTTATGCGAAAACTGTTGGTTACTCTAGCGATTACCCTTGGTTCGCTTTCACTGGCCTCACCCGCCCAAGACCTCTTCGACCAAGCCAGCTTTTACGTGGAGTTCTACTACAACGGCCCGTCCTCCCTAAACCTCAAAGAGCTCACCAGCCGCTATCAAGTTGAGCTCGATAGGGCATGCGCCCCACAAAAAGACACCTGTAGCTACGATCAGGCGGTGCCCGTCATCCAGCGCATGGTTGGCGAACTAAACGACAACCACACCTACTACCTGAGCCCCGAAGCCCTGCGTGGAACCCGCGAAAGCCGCCAGGGCAACGCGCCCTCCCGCACCCTTCGCATCGGCGTAACTCACCTGCCCATTCCGGGTTCACGCGACCGCCTGGTGGTGGATGTGGTAGAAGGCGGCCCTGCCGACGAAGCCGGGCTGGCTTACGGCGACCGCATCATCGCTATCAATGGCCGCCCCTTAAGTGAACAAGCCGATGACAACCAGGCGGCCCAGTTTTTGGTGCAGGCGGTGCAAACAGGCCGCCCGGTAGTGCTCACCATCCTGCGGGGGCCAGAGCGCCAGCGCCTCGAGATTACCCTGCAGGGCCGCGAAATCAACCTGGCCCGCTTCCCCTCTCTCAAAATACGGCCCGACGGGGTGGCGGTGCTCAAAATCCCCGACTTCGATGCCCAGGGCCAGGTGGGCCGCCGGGTACACGAGCTGGTGCGCGAGGCCCAGCAGAAAAACGCCCGGGCGCTCATTCTGGAGTTGCGCGGCAACAGCGGAGGTCTGCTCAACGAGATGATTTACTCGGCTGCGGCCTTCCTGGACGAGCCCTTCGTGGCCCTGGTAGACCGCTACCAGACTGATCGCACCGAGTTCCGCATCCGCGATGGACGCTTTATCGTGACCCGCAACGGCCAGAGCGAAAACACTAACCTGCCCCTCTTGGCCCGTTGGCGCGGCCCCCTGGTGGTGCTAATAGACGAAAACACCGCCTCCGGCGGGGAGTACCTGGCCTCTGCCATCCAGAAAGCTAAGCTAGCCCCGCTGGTGGGGGTCGCTACGCTGGGCATTGGCAACACCACCACCCGCCCCCTCAACCTGATTAACGGGGGTGCCCTGAGCATCTCCTACAACCGGGCTTTCTTCGCCGATGGCTCCCCCTACCCCGCCAAGGCCACCCCAGATTTTGTGGTGGAAAATTCCCTCGAGCAACTCGCCAACAGCGGACGCGACCTGCCCATGGAAAAGGCTTTGGAAGCCCTGGGCATCAAGGCCAATCGGTAGATGGCTCTTCAAATACTTCGAGCCATACAACTTCAAGAAAGCCTTGTCCTGGAGCGGTTCCCACGAATACCCAGAACAGCAGTTCTTGCTGCTCTGGGTAAAACACTCCGCATCGCATGTGGAGTGTTTGTGGGAAACGCGATGAAAAGAACAGTGGCCGCCCATCCAGGCGGCCACATCCGTGAAGAGTACGATACCTGTTCAGATAAAGTTGGCATGACCCACCCTGCCGGGTGATGGCACCTCTACTTGACCAACTCTACCATAGCCATTTGCGTGCCATCCCCGCGGCGGCGCTCCGCCAGTTTGAGAACGCGGGTATAGCCGCCGGGCCGGTCGGCGTATCTAGGGGCTATTTCTTCAAACAGCTTCTTGACCAGTTTGGGATCGTGCAGATCACGCAATACCTGGCGGCGCAGGTGGTTGCGCTGGGCATAGGCGGCCAGCTCTTCGGGAGTAGCCATGCGCTCGCCTTCCTGGAGGGGCAGTTCCTTGCCGTTCTTATCCTTGCGCTTGGTAAAGCGCACATTGTCGGGCACAGTGAGGGTGGGGGCTTTCTTGGCAGCGGAAATCAGGTTGTCCACATAGCCCGCCAGTTCCTTGGCCTTGGGGATGGTGGTGGTGATTCTACCCTCCTCCGAGAGCAACAGGCTCTTGGCGAGGTTGCGGAACAGAGCCACGCGATGCGAGGAGTTCCGGTTAAGTTTTCTTCCAGCTTTCTGGTGACGCATCTTTGCTCCTTCGGAGCGTCGAGGGCCAAGAGTCAAGGGTCTAGCGCTTTGGTCGCCCGACCCAATAGCCTCGACGCTAGTCTTTCATTACCAGCCCGTGCTGGGCCAGGCAGTCCTTGATCTCCTGCAGGCTGCGGTCGCCGATGCCAGGCACCTTCTTGAGTTCGCGTTCCGAGAGGGCCAGGAGGCTTTCCACGCTCTCGATACCCTCTTCCTTGAGGTTATGCAGGACGCGGGTGGTCAGGCCCAGGTCGTCCAGGGTCAACCCCACCCCCTTGGAAACAGGGGCGGCTACGGGGGCTGCCGTAGAGGTGGCTGCGGGGGTGACAGGGGCGGCTACCGGAGTGGGCTTGTGCTCGACCCGCACCACCGGCGACTGGTCGAAGAAACCCAGTTGCTCGCGCAGGATGGCTACCGATTGTTGCAGCACATCCATTGGCGAGACCGAGCCATTGGTCCAGATGCGCAGGGTCAGTTTGTCCAGGTCGGTGCGCTGGCCCAGGCGGGTATCCTCGACCTGGTAGGCCACCCGGCGCACGGGGGAGTAGAGGGCATCCACCGGAATGGAGGAGATACGGTCTTTGATGCCGTGTTTTTCTGCCGGCACATAGCCGGTTCCTTCGTCTACCCGTACCTCCATGACCAGCTTGCCCTTTTCCTCCAGGGTAGCGATGTACTGGTCTGGGTTGACAATTTCGGCATCCGGGGGGCACTCGAGGTCGCGGGCATACACCACTTTGGGGCCGGTTGCCCGCAGGGTGAGGGTTTTGGGGCCACTGCCGGGGTTGGTAAACCGCACCACCAGCTCCTTGAGGTTCAGGATAAGCTGAATAGCATCTTCCTTGACCCCTGGAATGGTGGAGAACTCATGCAGCACGTCTTCGATGTAGACACTTGTAACAGCCGTACCAGGAATCGAGGAAAGCAAAATTCGGCGCAGGGGGTTGCCTAGGGTGACGCCGAAACCCCGCTCGAGGGGCTCGAGCACAAACTCGCCGTAGTTTCCGTCAATGCGGGCGTTGAAGACAGGGGCTTTGGTCTTGGTGGTTTCCAAACTAGAACCTCCTCGGAGGTGTTAATAGCTGATAGCGAATGGCGCTTGGCGGTTTGCTATCGGCTAACGGTTATGAGCGATGGGCTATCGGGAGTAGAACTCGATCACCAATTGTTCGTTCACCGGCAAGGACAGCATTTCCCGCTCGGGCACACGCAGGAAACGCCCGGTCATGGTATCGGCGTTGAACTCGAGCCAGGGGAAGGTCTTGCGGTTTTTGAAGCGTTCGACGTTCTGGACAATGAAATCAATCTTCTTTGCTTTTTCCGATACCTTGATTTCATCGCCCTGGCGCAGGCGATAGCCCGGAATCGTGACCCGCTTGCCATTGACCAGGATGTGGCCATGGCGCACAAATTGACGAGCCTGGCGGCGGGTAGAGGCAATTCCCATACGGAACACCACATTGTCCAGACGGCTCTCGAGGAGTTGCAAGAAAACCGTACCGGTCACGCCCTTCTTGCGGCTGGCCTCTTCGAAGAGGTTGCGGAACTGCGTTTCCGACACATCGTAGATGAAGCGCAGTTTTTGCTTCTCGCGCAGGCGCACCGCAAAATCGGAGGGGCGACCCCTGCGCTTCTGGCCGTGCTGGCCCGGCGCATAGGGGCGGCGATCCAGGTACTTTTGAACTTTTTCGGTTTCGGCCACGTTCACCCCAAGGTGACGTGCCACTTTTACGATTGGCCCTCTATAACGACCCATTCTCTCTCCTCCATCGGTCAGGAAGCCGCCTTGTTCCTACTGCTTTTCCGACCGGGTTCCCAGGGTATGCGGGGTGAAGCAGGGAACCAAAGTTTCACCCCAGCAACCAACCTTCAGATCGTCTTGCGGAACTTCTTGCGGGGACGGCAGCCGTTGTGCGGCAGGGGGGTGTCGTCCACAATCGAGCGCACCTGGAGCCCACTGGCCTGCAAAGCCCGGATGGCCTGCTCACGGCCTGCCCCCGTGCCCCGTACCACCACTTCCACACTGTTCATCCCAAAGCCTTGGGCCTTCTTGGCCGCATCCATTGCCGCCAACTGCGCCGCATAGGGCGTACCCTTGCGGCTGCCCTTGTATCCGATCACCCCACCCGAGGACCAGGTGACCGGGTGACCGTTGGTATCGGTAATGGTCACAATGGTGTTGTTGTAGGAAGCATGAATAAACGCCCGGCCTGCCGAAACTTGGCGTTTGACTTTTTTCTTACGACTGGTTGCAGCTTTTTTCTCAGCCATACTCTCCTCGCGTTTGCTCCACGCAAAAATGGGGGTGGAGTCCTGTCAGGAGTCTCAACTGGCGTGTACACGATGCTCTATTGCAGCATCTACGTTCCAGCTTTATCAGAGGGTGGTGGGAGGTGCAAAAAGAGTTTGACCCACTACCCAAGTCTCACTCTACTTGCGGGGGGCCTTTTTCTTACCGGCAACGGTCTTGCGAGGACCTTTGCGGCTGCGGGCATTGGTACGGGTACGTTGACCCCGCACGGGCAGCCCTCGGCGGTGACGCAGTCCCCGGTAGCAGCCGATATCCATTAGGCGCTTGATATTGGCGGCCACCTCGGCGCGCAGTTCACCCTCGAGCTTGTAGGTGTTCTCCACAAACTCACGCAACCTCGCCACTTCGGCCTCGCTGAGGTCTTTAACCCTGGTCGCCGGGTTGACGTTGGTAGCAGCAAGGGCTTCTTTCGCACGGGCCGGGCCCACACCATACACATAGGTCAGGGCAATGTCCACGCGCTTGTTGCGGGGGATTTCCACACCAGAAATACGAGCCATTCCTTCACCTCCTTTCTAGATTCCAAATCAGCCTTGACGCTGCTTGTGGGTAGGGTCTTCGCAGATCACGTACACGCGACCGTGGCGCTTAATGACCTTGCACTTGTCGCACATCTTCTTGACTGAGGTACGCACTTTCATGGTGACTCCTTTACTTGTTTATTCGGGCGGCCCCCAAGGTCTACTACCTTCTGTAGACGATCCGGCCCCGGGTAGGGTCGTAGGGGGTAATTTCGACTACCACCCGGTCTCCGGGCAGGATGCGGATGTAGTTCATGCGCATCTTGCCCGAGATGTAGCAGAGTATTTCGGGGCCATTGTCAAGCTGCACCCGGAACGTGGTGTTGGGCAGGGCTTCGCTGATAACCCCTTCGGCTCGAATTGTGTCTTTTTCCTTGGCCAAGCATCTCCTCCTAGCGTGAATCCCTGGCTAACGCCCGACCGGCACAGATTTCTGGCTCCCCGTCAAGAGGCGAGGGCCAGACTCGGTAATCAGCACCGTGTTTTCGTAGTGGGCCGCCAGGTTGCCTTTGCCAACCGTGGCCGTCCAACCATCCGCCAATATTACCATCTTGGCAGGGTACAAAGCAACCATGGGCTCGAAGGCCAGGGTCATACCGGGGCGCAGCTTGGGGCCTTTGCCGGGGTCGCCGTAGTTGGGCACCTGGGGGTCTTCGTGCAGCTCGCGTCCTACCCCGTGCCCCACCATCTCGCGGATACACCACAGACCATTTTGCCGCTCCACAAAGTCCTGCACGGCGGCTGCCACATCCCCAATGCGCTTGCCCGGCTGCATGAGTTCCAGGCCCAACCAGAAGGCTTCTTCGGTTACCCGCATCAGCTTCTGGGCTTCGGGCGAAACCTTGCCCACGGCATAGGTGCGGGCCATGTCGGTGGTGTAGCCATCGAGGGTGAAGAGAAAATCAATCTTCAAGAGTTCCCCTTCCTGCAAGGGGCGCTTAGAAGGAAAGCCGTGCACCACCACATCGTCAATGGACATACAGGTAGCGCTGGGATAGGGCACCGACCCGCCTGCTCGGTAGCCGATCTGCGGGGCTTTGCCCCCCACCCGCTCAATGGCCCGCAGGATGATCTGGTCGAGCTCGAGGGTACTCACCCCAGGCCGAATATGCGGCTCCACCTCGGCAAAGATGGCGGTATGAAGCTGACCGGTTTTGGTCATCTTCTCGATTTCCCAGGGCGACTTGATGTGGATGGCCATAGTCAAATCCGCTAAGCTCTACTGCCCAAAACCCCTACACCGTCGGGAGCCCCAGGGCCTCCTGGATTGCCCGGTAGACCTCATCCACCTTGCCCAGCCCGTTGATTTCCTTCAGGCTGCCGGTTTTCTGGTAGTAGTCCACCAGGGGCTGGGTTTTCTGCCGGTACTCGAGCATACGGGCCCGGATGGTCTCCTCGTTATCGTCCGAGCGGCCTTCCTCCAGCGCCCGGCCCAACAAGCGCCGCACCAGTTCATCCTCGGGGGCCGTGACCAGCAAAACCCCCAGCAAGCGAATGTGCTGCTCTTGTAAAAGCTGATCCAGGGCTTCCGCCTGGGCCAGGGTGCGGGGAAAACCATCAAAGATGACCCTGGGGTCGGGCATAGTGGCCAGTTCTGCTCCAATAAGCCCCAGAATGATCTCGTCGGGAACTAGTTTTCCGGCGTCCATGATGGGCTTGGCCAGCTTACCCAGCTCGGTGCCACGGGCCACGTGGCTGCGCAAAATATCGCCCGTCGAAAGCTGCTTGAACCCCATCTCGGAGGCCAGACGCTTGGCCTGGGTGCCCTTGCCCGCACCAGGGGGGCCAAGGAAGATGACAGCCTCTGCCATATCTCTACAGTCTCCTTATCGCGGTTCCCATTCTTAACTGCCTGCGTTGATCCAACACCCCGTGCGGTAAGGTCAACGATCTACAGACCAAAGGCTGATTGCAAAAGACCCTTTTCTCCTGGCACTGGTGGGCTCGTGATGTCTAAAATCGTCCATCGCTGTTTGAAGCAAGAGCCACAGCCTAGCGGGTACGGCCCCGCAGGCGGCCCTTGGACAAAAAGCCCTCGTAGTTGCGCATCTGCAACTGGGCCTCTATCTGGCGCAAGGTATCCAGTGCAACCCCCACCACAATCAAGAGGCTGATGCCCGAGAAGTGAAAAGCCAGGGTGGTCACGCCCGTCACGTTCTGCATGATGGTGGGCAGGGCTGCCACAATGCCCAGAAAAATAGCCCCCCACAACGTTAGGCGGGAAACAATGTGCTCCAGGAACTTCACGGTGGGGTCGCCAGGGCGAATACCGGGGATAAAACCCCCATATTCGCGCAGGTTCTCCGAAATTCGGCGCGGGTCGAACTGCACGGCGGTGTACACGTAGGTAAAGCCGATGATAAGGAGCACTTCAATCAGGAGGCCCGGGAAGCGATTGGGAGTGAAGAAGTTGGCCACCCCCTGGGCTACCGGCGAATCTGGAAATACCCCGGTGATAAAAAGGGGGAGTTGGAGCAGGGCCGCTGCAAAGATAATGGGGATAACCCCTG
Source organism: uncultured Meiothermus sp. (assembly GCA_937950405.1). Lineage (GTDB taxonomy): Bacteria > Deinococcota > Deinococci > Deinococcales > Thermaceae > Meiothermus. Next base: position 10,999 of record CALFDH010000062.1, on the reverse strand, counting down.
CGGCGTTGAGTTTGATGGGGATATAGGTAGCCTGCCCGCCGAACATCTTACGGCCTACCTGCTTGCGGGCGTACTGCACCGGAATGCGCCGCTCGGCTTGCTGCACTGCCGCCATCGCCGCAAAAGCCAGCACGATGAAGGCCAAGAAGATCAGGAGGGCAATCAGGTTAACCTCGCCGGTACGCACCAGGCCAAAGGTGCGGCCCAGCTGCGGCAGCCAGGAAGCCACGATACCGGCAAAAATCACCATACTGGTACCGTTGCCAATGCCATACTCGGTGATCCGCTCGGCCATCCAGAGCAACAGGGCAATGCCGGCTACCTGGGTGATTACGACGACAAAGTAGAAGAAGAAGCCGGGTTCCCAGCCGGGCAGCAAGAAAGCCCCATTGTTAGAGCCCAGAAAGGCTGTGGCCAGGAACAAACCCTGTACCGCTCCCAGGGCAATACCGGCGTAGCGGGTGTACTGGGTGATGATGCGACGGCCTTCTTCCCCTTCTTTTTGCAGCTTTTCCAGGGCCGGAATGACCGTGACCAGCAACTGCATGATGATGGCGGCTGTGATGTAAGGCATAATGCCCAGGGCAAAAATCGAGAACTGCTCGAAGTTGCCGCCGGAGAACAGGTTGATGAGACCCAGTGCGCTACCTGCCTGGGTGCCCAGGAAGTCGCGGATTTTGCTGATGTCCACCCCAGGGGTGGGGATGAAGGTCCCCAACCGATACAGCGCCAGCACCAGAAGCGTAAACAGGATGCGTTTACGCAGCTCTGGGATGATCAGCGCGGAGCGGAAGGCCGCGAGCATCTCAGGCCCCCTCGAGCACAACCGCTTCGCCGCCCGCAGCCTTGAGTTTTTCTACCGCGGCTTGCGAGAACTTGTGGGCATGCACCTTGACACCGCTGGCATCGCCCTGAGCCAGCACCTTGACGGGATAACCCGGACGCACCAGGCCCGCCTTGGCCAGGGCTTCGGGGCTTACTTCGCCGGAAGCGAAGTGCTTGGCGATGGCGCCCAGGTTGACTACCTGGTATTCCACCCGCTTGAGTTCGCCGTGGGAGTCGCCCTTCATGCCGCGCTTGGGCAAGCGCATCAGCAAGGTGGAGCGACCGCCTTCGAAGCGGGCCGGGTTTTTAAGACCGCCCGAGCGGGATTTCTGGCCCTTGTGGCCACGCCCAGCGGTTTTACCCTTGCCCGAGCCAGGGCCCCGGCCCACGCGCTTGGGGCGCTTGTTGGCCCCCTGGTTGGGACGAATATCGGAGAGTTTCATTCCACCACCTCCACCAGGTGGGAAACCTTGCGAATTTGACCGCGCATGGCGGGGTTATCCTGTATCTCACGCACGCGGTTCATCTTGGTCAGACCCAGTACCTTGAGGGCGGCTTTCTGGTCTTTGGGGTAGCCGATAGGGCTCTTGACCAGCCGAACCTTGACGGTAGCCATCAGGCCACCTCCTCGGGCTTGCTAGGTGCCTTACGCAGGCGCTTGACATCGTCCCAGGTCTGGAGTTGGCGCAGGGCTTCCATGGTGGCATAGGCGATGTTGACCGAGTTGCGGGAGCCCAGCTCCTTGGTCAGGATGTCGGTAATGCCGGCCAGCTCGAGGATGGCGCGGGGCACCTGGCCCGCAATTACCCCGGTGCCGGGCGCCGCCGGGCGCAGCAAAATGGTCGAAGAACCCCAGGTTACGCTGATTTCGTGGGGAATGGTGCCGTTGTGCAAAGGCACCTCGACCATCTCGCGCTTGGCGTAGTTGTTGGCTTTTTGCACGGCCATGGGGACTTCCTTGGCTTTACCGAGACCTAAGCCGACCCGGCCTTGCCGATCTCCCACCGCTACCAAGGCCCCGAAGCGGAAGCGACGACCGCCCTGGTAGGTTTTGGAGGTGCGGCGCACGAAAATCATCTTTTCTTCAAAATCGGTTTCAGGCATATGTTACCTCGCTGAAGGCGGAAGGCTGAAAGCTGAAAGCCAAGATTAGAGCCTTGGACTTCAAGCTTTTGACCTTCGGCTCAGAACTCCAGTCCCCCTTCGCGCGCACCTTCGGCCAGGGCCTTGACGCGCCCGTGATACTTGAAAGCGCCCCGGTCAAAGACCACCTGGGCGATACCCTTGGCTTTAGCCGCCTCGGCGATGGCAGCGCCCACTTTCTTAGCGACTTCAGTTTTGTTGCCCGAAAGCTTGAGGGATTTGCTCGAGACGGCGGCCAGGGTCTCCCCTTTGCTATCGTCAATGATTTGGGCATAGATGTGCTGCAAGCTGCGGTGAACGCTGAGGCGCAGACGGCCTGAGGATTTGACAGTGTTGCGGACCCGAAACTTACGGCGGTCTTCAGTGGACAAACGAGCCACAGATTCTCCTTCCTTTGACAATCGCTCCCACCTAGATGGATAGCGGGATAAGTCTATTTACCCGCAGTCTTGCCTGGCTTGGTCTTGATTACCTCGTCGGCGTAACGAATGCCCTTGGCGTGGTAGGCGTCGGGGGGACGAACCGCCCGCACATTCGCGGCCACTTGTCCCACTAGCTGCTTATCAATACCCACGACTCGGATTTTGGTGGGTTCGGGCACCTCAAAGGTGATGCCAGCTGGGGGAGTGACGATATCCTTGTGGCTGTGCCCCACGGTGAGCTCGAGGTTCTTTCCCTGCATAGCCGCGCGGTAACCCGTACCACTAATCAGCATTTCCTTCACGTAGCCTGCCGAAACGCCCTGGATGGCATTGGCAATCAGGGTGCGGGTCAAACCGTGCAGGCTCCTGTGCATACGACTATCCGAGGGGCGGCTCACGGAAATGGCGCCATTTTCGTTTTTGACGATCAGGTCGGGGTGAACCGGCACGGCCAACTCACCCTTGGCCCCCTTGACCTTTACCAGCCCACTCGAGACCTCCACGGTCACGCCCTTGGGCAAGGTGATGGGTTGTTTTCCAATTCGAGACATGTTCTCTTTCTCCTTCATGGGCCCCCGGCTAAAGCGCTAGTGGAGCGGCTCGAGTCCTATCATTGCTCCCGGGGACAGCTCAAATTGGGGTGGGCTTACCAGACCTCGCAGATCACTTCGCCGCCCACACCCAGCTTGCGGGCTTCGCGGTCTGGCAACAGACCTTTGGAGGTCGAGACAATCGCCAACCCCAGCCCACGGCGCACGTTGGGCACATTCTCGGCGGTCACATACACCCGACGGCCCGGGCGGCTTACCCGCTGAATGTGCTGGATTACCTTTTCACGGCGGGGGCCGTACTTGAGGATCAGGCGGAGGTAGGGCTTGCCCTCAACCTCAATCTGCTCCATCCCCTTGAGAAAACCTTCCTTGACAAGGATGCTGGCAATCTGCTGCTTGAACTTGGAAGCAGGCACATCCACGCTCTCCTTGTAGACCTGGATTCCATTGCGAATCCGGGTCAGCATATCGGCAATTGGATCACTGAGCATTGCAGAATCTCCTTCTTCTCGGGTGGCTCTGTTTGTACTGGAGGTTTGCGGAGCCCGGTCTTGGCCAAATCTAGCCAACCAGTCAGCTCAGAACATCCGCAGAAGGCACCTTCGAGATGGGCCTGGCGGTATCGGTGAAAACTCTCCGACCTACCAGATCATCCTTACCAGCTAGCTTTCTTGACTCCCGGCAACTGACCCTTGTGGGCCATTTCGCGGAACTGCAGACGCGAGATGCCAAAGTAACGCAAGTAGGCCTTGGAACGGCCCGTCACTGCACAGCGGTTCTTGTGGCGGGTCGGGCTGGCATCGCGGGGCAGCTCGGCCAGAGCAGCGTAATCGCCCGCGGCTTTGAGGGCCGCTCGCTTGGCCGCGTATTTGGCAATGGTTTTTAGCTTGCGCTTCATCTTTTCGACTTGAGATTTCTTAGCCATACGCTCACCTCCTTTCTAAACATCAACAGCAACAGGGCTCACGCTTACTTCCGGAACGGGAACCCCAGAAGCTCCAGCAGGGCCTTGGCTTCCTCATCGGTCTTGGCCGTGGTGACTACCGCAATATCCATCCCCCGCACCGTGTCTACCATATCAAAGGTGATTTCAGGAAAGATAGCTTGCTCACGCAGGCCCAGGTTGTAGTTACCGCGACCATCAAAAGCACCCGGATTGACCCCGCGGAAGTCGCGGATTCGGGGGAGCGCAATGTGGATGAGCTTCTCGACAAAAATCCACATCCGGTCACCCCGCAGCGTGACCCGCAGGCCGATGGGCATCCCTTGACGCAGCTTGAAGTTGGAGATGGACTTTTTGGCGCGGGTGATGGCCGGCTGCTGACCTGTGATGACGGCCAGTTCCTTGCCCGCCTTCTCCAGGATGCGGCTGTCTTCCTTGGCCTCACCCAACCCCTGGTTCACCACAATTTTGACCAGGCGGGGCACCGCCATAATGTTGGTGTAGCCAAAGCGCTTCATCAGCTCGGGACGAATCTCTTCGGCATAACGTTTCTTAAGGGCAACTTCCAGTGGCATTCACAACCCCCTTACTTGGTATCCAGCACGCCATCACACTTGGCGCAGACACGTGCCTTGGTACCGTCGGGCAGCACCCTCTTGCGGATGCGGGTCGGCTTTTCGCAGCTCGGGCAGATCGGCATGACTTTTGAAGCATGAATCGGTGCTTCGCTCTCGATAAAGCCCCCCTGGGGGTTGCGGGGATTGGGACGCACCGCACGTTTAATCAGGTTCAACCCCTCTACCACCACCATACCCTCTTTGGGCATGACGGCCTTGACTTTGCCGGTCTTACCGCGCAGTCCCTCCTTCCCGGAAAGAACCACTACAGTGTCGCCTTTTTTGACGTGTACCTTGGACATTATTCCTCCGATTTTGCTCCAGGGCCAAAGAGGCCAGGTTCCAGACACCAAATAGGAAGTGTATCAGAAACCGCCCTGAAAAGCATCCTTTCTAGGGAGCTTGCGGGGTCAGGAATCGGCTTGAACCCCTGCAAGCTGGGCGCGGGACAGGAAACCCCTGGGCCTCCCGTGTATCGGAAACAACTTGCCTACGGCAAGAACCCGCCACCCCATCTACGGGTCAGAGCACCTCGGGTGCCAGCGAAACAATCTTCATGAAACCGCGCTCGCGCAGCTCGCGGGCTACCGGGCCAAACACGCGGGTTCCACGGGGCTCGTTCTGGGGGTTGATGATGACTGCGGCATTGGTGTCGAAGCGAATGGAGGAGCCGTCCTGCCGACGGATTTCCTTGGCCGTCCGCACCACCACTGCCTTGACCACATCCCCTTCCTTGACCATCCCCCGGGGGATGGCTTCCTTGACCGAGGCCACAATGACATCGCCGACGCTGGCATACTTGCGGTAGTGGCCGCCCATCACCCGGATACACGCGATTTTGCGCGCGCCGGTATTGTCGGCGACTTCCAGCACAGTTTCTTGCTGAATCACGCTTTACCACGCTCCTTGCGCAGCAGGTAGCGCTCGACCAGGTCCATGCGACCCTCCTCGAGGCGCCCCACCACTACAAATTTCTTGTTTTTGGAGATGGGAGTTGCTTCCATGATCTCGACGATATCGCCCAGTTTGTACTGGTCGTTCTCGTCGTGGGCAAGGTACTTTTTGGACTGCTTGATAACCTTTCCGTACAGCGGGTGCTGCATCTGGCGCTCGACCAGAACCGTCACGGTCTTCTGCGCCTTGTCGCTCACCACCACGCCGGCTAGAACTTTTTTAGGCATGTAAGCTCCTTTCCTCAGGCTTTCCTGGCGCGGGGCTTCTGGGCCGGGGCAGGCTTGGCTTCGGCCTCGCCCGCTTCTACTCCCCTGGCCTTCTCGCCCAGCACGGTCATCATGCGGGCGATCTCGCGTTTGGCTTCAGCTACCCGATGGTTTTTATCCAGTTGCCCGATGCTGGATTGAAAGCGAAGTTCCATCAGCTCTTTCTTGGTGTCCTGGATTCGCTTTTGCAGCTCGGGCACCGACAGCTTGCGCAGCTCACTGGGCTTCGTCGTAGGCATCGCGTCTCACCACCTTGGTTTGCATAGGCAGCTTGTGCCCGGCCAGACGAAGGGCTTCACGGGCCTGCTCTTCGGTCACACCGGACACTTCAAACATCACCCGACCCGGCTTCACCACGGCCACGTACCCCTCCACGTTCCCCTTTCCTTTACCCATCCGGACTTCCAGGGGCTTCTTGGTGAAGGGTTTGTCAGGGAAGATACGGATAAAAATCTTACCCCCACGGCGGAAGTGGCGCACCATCGCTACGCGGGCTGCTTCGATTTGCTGGCTGGTAACCCAGGTTGGCTCCATGGCTACCAGGCCCCACTCGCCAAAGGCCACATAGTCGCCCCCTTTGGCGGTACCCCGCATCCGACCCCGATGGGCCTTGCGGTATTTCATGCGTTTGGGCATCAACATGCTTTACTCACCTTCCTTGGCGCCTGCCCCAGCCTTGCGTACCGCCGAGCGGCGACGGGGCTTGCTGTCCTCGCGGTCGCGCTTGGGAGCTGCCGGACGTGCGGTGGGCGCCGCACCTGGCACGATCTTCTTACCGCCAATCACCTCGCCCATGAAGACATAGGCCTTGACGCCGAGCGAACCGTAAGTGGTCTCGGCACGGGCCGTACCGTAGTCGATGTTGGCGCGCAGGGTATGCAGGGGCACCCGGCCCTCGGCGGCCCACTCCACACGGGCCTGTTCGGCGCCGCCAATGCGACCCGAGACCACAATTTTGGCCCCCTGCGCCCCGGATTCGCGCACCCGCTGAACGGCTTGCTTAATGCTGCGGCGCACGGCAAAACGTCGTTCGATCTGTTCGGCCACGCGCTGGGCGACCAGAGGTGCCGACAGGTTGGGGTTGCCCACTTCCTGCACGTTCAGAGCGACAGTTTTGCCGGGAAACTTGTTTTGCAAGGTTTCGCGCAGGCGCTTGATGGTTTCGCCGCCCCGCCCAATCACCACACCGGGCTTGGCCGCATAAACGGTGATGGCAATGTTGTCAGCTGCGCGTTCAATATCTATACGGGCCAGGCCCGCAGGACGCAGTTCTTTCTCGATGGTGCCGCGGATCAAGCGGTCATCTTGAATGATTTTGGCATATGTCTTCTTACCTGCGTACCAGCGCGACTCAAACTCGCGGGTGATACCCAGGCGCAAGCCTACAGGATTGATCTTGTTACCCATTTTTCTCCCCCACGATGATGGTGATGTGGCTGGTGCGCTTCTTGATCATGTTGGCGCTTCCACGGGCCCTTGGGAGCATCCGCTTGATGGCCGGGCCCTCGTCCACGTAGGCTGCCTTGACATAGATCTGGTCTTCGATCATGTTCTTGCGGTCATCGTTCATACCGTTGGCAGCTGCCGACTCGAGCACCTTGGCCACAATCTCCGAAGCGCGGTGCGGGGTGTACTTGAGGATGGCGCGGGCCTCTTCCAGTTTCTTGCCCCGAATCAGGTCTACTACCAGGCGCACCTTTTGCGGCGACATCCGCACATACCGGGCGGTAGCCCGGGCGTAGGTATGGGGGGTCTCGGCCTTGAGGGCCTCGCTTTGCTGGCGCAACGACATCCTGGCGTAGCGCTGCAAGCCCGCCGCGCCGGGGTGGTGCACATCGCGCAGGTCTTTGCGAATGTCGCTGCGCTCGCCTTTTTTGAGACGTTTATTGGCTTCCATCACTCCCCCTTTTATTTCTTGGCGGCGGTCTTGGCCTCGCGGCTATGACCCCTGTAGGTACGGGTGGGCGAGAATTCACCCAGCTTGTGCCCGACCATCTGCTCGGTGATATAGACCGGCACGTGTTGCTTACCGTTGTAGACCGCCAGGGTGTGGCCAATCATCTCGGGCACGATGGTGCTCCGACGGCTCCAGGTTTTGATCACCCGCTTTTCGCCTTTGGCGTTCATCGCCTCGACTTTTTCCAGCAGGTGGCTTTCCACAAAGACTCCTTTTTTCAAGCTGCGTGGCATAGTTCACCTCTACTTGCGACGAGACACGATAAGCGCGCTCGAGGGCTTCTTTTTCTTGCGGGTCTTGAGACCTTTGGCCTGCTGGCCCCAGGGCGAAACCGGCGGACGACCCCGCGGAGCCCGGCCTTCGCCACCCCCATGCGGGTGGTCTACCGGGTTCATGACCGTACCGCGCACGTGGCCCTTGCGGCCCAGGTGGCGCGTGCGACCGGCTTTCCCAAGCACAATGTTCTTGTGGTCGGCGTTCGAAACCACCCCAATAGTGGCGTAGCACTCGCCGTGTACCTTGCGTAGCTCACCCGAGGGGAGCCGCAGGATCACGTAATCGCCTTCACGGCCCTGCACCTGTACGCTGGTGCCCGCGCTGCGGGCCATTTTGGCCCCTTTACCGGGCTCGAGTTCTACGGCGTGAATCACTGTACCCACCGGGATAAAGCGCAGGGGCAAGGCGTTTCCTACCGCGATAGTGGCTTCAGGCCCGCTGACCACAGTGCTGTTGACCTGCAGGCTATCGGGCGCCAGGATGTAGCGCTTCTCGCCGTCGCGGTAAAACAGCAGCGCAATACGCGCGGTGCGGTTGGGGTCGTACTCGAGGGCCGCCACCCGGGCCGGAATACCCGCTTTGTCGCGGCGGCGGAAGTCAATAATGCGGTAGAGCTGCTTGTGCCCCCCGGAAATGAACCGGCTGGTGGTGCGGCCCTGGTTGTTGCGCCCCCCAGTTTTTTTCATCGGGGCGGTGAGGCTCTTCTCCGGACGCTTTTTGGTCAGGTCGGAGAAATCCGCCACCGTCATGGTGCGGCGCGATGGGGTATAGGGTCTGAACTTCTTTACTGCCATTTTCTATTCCTCTCACCTGATACGGACTAACCGAGTCGTCCTGGTTCCAAGTGGATTTTGTGCCCCTTCATTGGTACGGCTCGCAAAACGGGTCGCACCACTCGGTCTCGAGGCAGTCTGGGTGGGGGCGGTGGGGCGTGGAAAAGCAGCTTGATTTCCGTTCTTTTCAACCCACCACCTACTTCCCACCTCCCTTTAGATAAAGCCCCCGAAGATCGGGACGTACCGATCAGATCAGTCCTTCCAGGGCTTCAATCTTCTGTCCAGCAGCCACCGTCACGATGGCTTTCTTACGGTCGGGGCGCTTGCCAGCAAAACGGCCCAGGCGCTTGTGCTTGCCCAGGGTGTTCTGGGTATTGACCCGCACCACCTTGACCTTGAAGGCGGCCTCCACGGCATTGGCAATCTCGGTCTTGTTGGCTTCGGGGTGCACCCAGAAGGTATAAATCCCGTCAGCAAAGCGACCATAGGCTTTTTCTGACAAGACGGGTTGGATAATGACGTCGTGAGGCGTTTTCATCAGACTTCACCTCCCTCGGTCTGGCCCACACGAGCCTGGACGCCTTCCCAAGCGCCCGCCTCCATCACCAGGGCCTCCTGGCGCATGATGTCGTAGACGTTGAGCCCCTCGGGGGCCAGCACCCGCACTTTGGGCAGGTTGCGGGCGGCACGGGCTACTTTCTCGTCGCTGGTAACCAGCAAGATGGAGTGGCCCTCGAGGTTATGGGCTTTGAGCCAGGCCACGAATTCCTTGGTTTTGCCGTTGACGCCCTTGAAGTCTTCGACCAGGAAGAGCTTGCCTTCCTTGGCCCGGTCGGCCAGGGCCATGCCCAGCCCCAGCTTGCGTACTTTTTTGGGCAGGGTGTAGCTGTAGTCGCGCGGCTGTGGGCCAAAAACCGTGCCACCCCCCACGAAGATGGGCGCACCATAGTCGCCGTGGCGGGCCCGCCCGGTGTGTTTTTGCCCGTACATCTTCTTGGTGGTGAAGTTCACCATGCCACGGGTCTTGGTAGCGGCGGTACCCCGGCGACGCGAGGCCAGTTGCCAGCGCACCACCTCGTAGAGCACGTGGCTGTTCACCTGTTCAGGCAGGGCGGCTTCCACCGTTTTGTTGCTTCCGAGCACCGGAAGGCTGTACATCACTTACCTCCCTTTGCGGCCTTGAGGGCGGGTACTTTGCTGGTCTGGCGCACCACCACCAGGCTACCGTTAGCCCCAGGCACCGAGCCCTTGACCAGAATCAGGTTCTCGCCCTCGAGCACGTCCACGACCTCGAGGCCCTGGATGGTCACTTTTTCATTACCCCAACGTCCGGCCATCTTCTTGCCTTTGAAAACCCGGCCAGGCGTCTTGCGGTTACCAATCGAGCCGCCGTGACGGTGAATCTTGTGGGCCCCGTGGGAGTCGTTACCACCCGCAAAGTTCCATTTCTTCATCACTCCGGTAAAGCCGTGGCCTTTGGAGGTACCGGTCACGTCTACCACTTCCCCCGCATTGAAAATGCCCACCGTGACGGTATCACCGTCGGGGTTGAAACCCCGCAGCTCCCGCAGGAACTTTACCGGCTCAACGCCCGCCTTGGCAAAATGCCCTTTGGCTGGCTTGTTGACCCGCTGGGCCTTCTGGCTCTGGAAGCCCAGCTGAACGGCCTCGTAGCCATCCCTGTCGGCAGTTTTGCGCTGCACTACGGGGCAGGGGCCTGCCAGAATCACCGTAACCGGGACGGCTTTATCGCCTTTCCAGACCTGGGTCATACCGACTTTGGTTCCAAGGATGCCCTTCATTAGCGGCCTCCTACCATCTTGAGTTCAATCTCGACGCCGGTGGGCAGGTCAAGGTTGCGAAGCCCCTCGATGGTCTTGGGGGTGGGATCCGTGATGTCCACCAAGCGGTTGTGGGTACGCAGTTCGAAGTGCTCGCGGCTGTCCTTGTGTTTGAAGGGCCCCCGCAACACGGTAAAGCGGCGGATGCGAGTGGGCAGGGGCACCGGGCCCGCTACCTGCGCACCGCTACGGCGGGCGGTTTCGACAATCTTGGCGGCCGAAGCATCCAAGCTCTTGTGGTCGAAGCCCCGAAGTTTGATACGAATCTTTGGCATTCAGGGCCTCCCTTACTCGAGAATCTTTGCCACCACACCCGCACCCACGGTGCGACCGCCTTCGCGGATGGCAAAGCGCAGACCTTCTTCCATGGCGATGGGCTTGATTAGCTCCACCGTGAAGGTGATGTTGTCCCCCGGCATCACCATCTC
>CALFDH010000061.1 GCA_937950405.1 uncultured Meiothermus sp. | reverse complement strand
CTTCCCAGTTGGCGAAAAACCCCGGACGTACCGGCCAGGTCACGCTCGCGGATGTCCCAACCCCGTAAGCGACCCGCCAGGATAGGGAAATTAATCGAACCGATCAGATAAGCCAGCAACACCAGTAGAAAGTCCATAGGGAGGGCCAGATGCACTCTAGCAAACCGGTGGTCTGCACTGCAAAGCCAGGGTATAAATGGGGGGCAGGTGGGCTCACACAGCCCTGACACTGGGGCCCAACAGTGTTTGCGGATGTTGGTATGAAACAGTGGTTGATTGGAAGGGGTGTAGTGGTGGCTGGCCTGGGCTTGGCCCAGCAAAGACCCGAAGATGTCATCAAAGCGCAGTGTGAAAAAGCCGAGGTGGTGGCCGAGCTCTGGCACGGCTTCCGGGGCGGGGCGCCCAAGGACGCCCTGGACAATCTGGCGGTGGAATTCAACCGCACCCAGGGGGGCAAGGCTTGCGTGCGCCCGGTTAGCCAGGGCAACTACCGCGACCTTTCTACCAAAATCAAGGCTTCGTTTGCTTCGGGCAAAATCCCGGTGATGGCCCAGGCTTTTGAAAACAACATGGCGCTCTACCTGGAAAGCGACGCCCTGCTGCCCATTCCCAGCCTGGGGGTGGACTTGAAGGGGGTTAACCCGCTGTTTGCCAATGCGGTCAAGATGAACGGGCAGGTGTACGGGGTGCCCTTCAACAAGAGCATCCAGCTGCTCTATTTCAACCGCGACCTCTTGAAAAAATACAGCGCTCGAGTGCCCCAGAGCATTCAAGAGTTTGTGGAGACCGCCAAGAAGATTTCCGAAGGCGAAAAGCAGCCGGTGTACTGGTTTGTGCCCGATGCCTCGACCTATGCCTACTGGTTCTTCACCCTGGGGGGCAACTACCTGCAAAACGGCAAGCTGGTGCTCAACTCGCCCAAAGGGCTGGAGGCCCTCGAGTTCCTGGTCAAGGCCGTCAAGGACGGCTGGGCCAAGCCCATCACCAACGGCTTCATCAACGAGAATTTCGGCTCGGGGGTGTTTGGCTTCTCCACCGATACCTCGGCGGGCTACAGTTTTTATGTCCGGGCGGCCAAGTTTGATGTCGGCGTGGCCACCCTGCCAGGCCGCACCGACAAACAACCTGGTTTTGGCCTGGTGCAGGGCACCAACATCGTGGTGTTCAAGGGGGCCGACGACAAAGAAAAGCGTGTGGCCGCCGACTTCCTGCGCTTTATCATCTCCCCCAAGGCCCAGGCAGTGTTCGGCGTAGCGGCCAACTACGTGCCGGTCAACCAGGGCTCGGCGGTAGACCCCGTCGTGACCCGCTTCGTGAAGGAGAACCCCGCGTTCGGCGTGGCCATCAACCAGGCCCGTTTTGCCCGCTTTGAGCCGGCCCTCTCGCAGTGGGAGCAGATCCGCTTTGACATTCTGGGCCAGGCCATCAAGGAAGCCGTGCTGGGGCAGGCCGCCCCCAAAGCCGCGCTCGACAAGGCCCAGAAAGCCGCCGAGGACTTGCTGGCAGGCCGCACCCGCTAGGCGCCCCAGCAAACCTGTCGCGCCAGATGCTCCCCTAAACACGCTCTGTACCCATGTGGCCGCCCATCCCGGCGGCCACTATTCCCTCCAGAACACAAAATTCTGAGTCCTGGATGGCTCGATTTTTGTGAAGAATGTTCTAGATGACTCAAACATATGTGAAAAGCGTTCCAAACCAACACGGTTCATCCTAAAACTTTTGGTTATGGATTTCACAAATACAGGCGTTATAGTGTCCTATGGAGCGCGGCTCAGTGCCGCCATCAGTTAGGAGGAATATATGAAAGTAGGCATCAACGGTTTCGGGCGCATTGGCCGCCAGGTGTTCCGGATCCTGCAAGAGCGCGGGGTGGAAGTAGTCGGCATCAACGACCTGTCGGATAACGCCATCCTGGCCCACCTGTTCAAATACGACTCCAACTATGGCCGCTTCCCCGGAAGTGTCAGCTACGACGAGAAGAACATCACCGTCAATGGTAAGACCATCCGGGTCTACGAGGAAAAAGACCCGGCCAATCTGCCCTGGGGCGAGATTGGGGCCGACATCGTGATTGAGTCCACCGGGCGCTTTACCAAGCTCGAGGCCGCCGAGGCCCACCTCAAGGCCGGTGCCAAAAAGGTCATCATTAGCGCACCCGGCAAGGGCGACATGCTTACGGTGGTGATGGGCGTCAACGAGCACATGTACGACCCCAGCAAGCATCACGTCGTTTCCAACGCAAGCTGCACCACCAACGGCCTGGCCCCGGTGGCTAAGGTACTCAACGACAACTTCGGAATTGAAAAAGGCATCCTGACCACCGTCCACGCCTACACCGCCAGCCAGAGCCTGGTGGATGCCGTCAAGGATGACCCCCGCGACGCTCGAGCGGCTGCCCTCAACATTGTGCCCAGCGAGACCGGCGCAGCCAAAGCGGTAGGCCTGGTAATCCCCGAGCTCAAGGGCAAATTTGGCGGAATGGCCTTCCGCGTACCGACCAGCACGGTCTCGGTAGTGGATTTCACCGCCATCCTGAACAAGGAAGCCAGCAAAGAAGAAATCAACGCGGCCATGAAAGCGGCGGCCGAAGGCCCCATGAAGGGCATTCTGGCCTACACCGAAGAGCCTTTGGTCTCGAGCGACCTCAAGGGCGACCCCCACTCCTCCATCTTCAGCGCCCTCGACACCCTGGTGGTGGGCAACATGGTCAAGGTGGTGAGCTGGTACGACAACGAGTGGGGCTATAGCTGCCGCGTGGCCGACCTGGCCCAGTACATCGGTAAGAAGCTCTAGGTACTCCTCCCCCCGATGGGGGAGGTTGGGAGGGGGATTTCCCTCACCCCATCCCCTTTCCCAAAAGGAGAGGGGTTTTTGATACCAGCTTCGGTTGGTTCCTCGCCAAACCGTGGGGAGCCAACCCGACCAACGAAAGTTCTCTGGGATTCAAAAAAACAGCCTGTTGGACTTTTGATTCTGTCGACTGTTCTTTTTGAATCCGGTATTACTGGAGGTGGAGTATGCGAACACTAAAGGACTTCAACGCTGCCGGAAAGCGGGTGCTGGTACGGGTAGATTTCAACGTTCCCATTAAGGAGGGCAAGGTCAAGGACGAGACCCGGGTTTCGGCAGCCATTCCGACCCTCAAGCATCTGTTGGAGCAGGGTGCGACCCTTGTTCTGTTCTCGCACCTCGGGCGCCCCAAAGGCGGCTACGAAGATGCCAGCAGCCTTGCACCGGTGGCCCCGGTACTGGAAAAACACCTGGGCAGGCCGGTGATTTTTATTGGGGGTTCGGCAGAACTCACCCCGGCTAGCGAGGCCACCCTGGAGAAAGTAAAGTCGGCGCCTTCTGGCTCCGTAATTCTGCTGGACAACGTGCGCTTTGAACCGGGCGAGGAAAAGAACGACGAAACCCTGGCCAGAAATTTCGCCCGCCTGGGCGATGCTTTTGTGCTGGATGCCTTTGGCTCGGCCCACCGGGCGCATGCCTCGGTCACCGGGGTGGCCCGGTTTCTGCCAAGCTATGCGGGCTTCCTGATGGAGAAGGAGGTCGAGAGCATTGGCAGGGTACTCCACAACCCCGAGAAGCCCTACTGGGTGGTGCTGGGCGGGGCCAAGGTCTCGGACAAGATCGGGGTAATTGAGAACCTGCTGCCCAAAGTGACCGGCATGGTGATTGGCGGCGCCATGGCTTTTACCTTTATCAAGGCCCAGGGGGGGCAGGTAGGCAAGAGCCTGGTCGAGGACGACAAGCTGGATTTGGCCCGAGAACTGCTCCAAAAAGCCGCCGACCTGGGGGTGAAGCTGCTGCTGCCCACCGATGTGGTAGCGGCGCAAAAGATCGAAGCCGGTACCCCCACCCGCATCATGCCGGCAGACCGTATCGAAGCCGAATGGATGGGTCTGGACATCGGCCCCGAGAGTGCCCGTATCTTTGCCGAGGCCCTGCAAGGGGCCAGGACAGTGCTGTGGAATGGGCCGATGGGCGTGTTTGAGGTGGACGACTTTGCCAAAGGCACGCTGTCGGTGGGCGAGGCCATCGCCAGACTTCAAGGGGCTTTTACCGTGATAGGCGGTGGCGACTCGGTGGCCGCGGCCAACAAGCTGGGCATGGCGGACCGCTTCAGCCATGTCTCCACCGGCGGGGGGGCCAGCCTCGAGCTCTTGGAGCTGGGCACTCTACCGGGTATCGAAGCGCTCAGCTAAAGCATGCGGGTACATATTCAACCCGAGCAACCCGACAGCGCTGTGGCCCGAGCCTTGATTGCCGAGCTCGATGCGGTACTGAACACCCACTACCCCCCCGAGAGCCGCCACGGCTACAGCGTGGAAAAGCTGATCCAGCAGGGGGTCGCCTTCTTCGTGGCGTACCTGGACGAGCAGCCGGTGGGCTGCGGCGGCGTGCAGATTTTTGGCAGCGAATACGCCGAACTCAAGCGCATGTACGTGCGGCCTGGGTTTCGTGGGCGGGGCGTGGGAAAGCAACTGCTGGCCCATCTGGAAGCCTACGCTGCCGAGCGAGGCATTGGGGTACTCCGCCTCGAGACCGGCGTAGCCCAGACCGAGGCCATCGGTTTGTATGAGGGGTTCGGCTTCCAGCGTATCCCCCCTTTTGGCCCTTACTTCGAAGACCCTTTGAGCATTTGCATGGAAAAAAGGCTCCCCTAGCAGGGCTCTACAACCGGCGCCACAGTTGGACCCGCACCCCGGCGATAGGCTAGCCCCGTGAGCGACCTCTACGAGCTATACAAGCGCCGGGCCAGCGTGCGCAAGTTCAAGCCCGAGCCCCTGCGCGAGGGCGACCTGGACAAGCTTCTGTTGGCAGCCCAGCGGGCCCCCACCGATGCCACCGCGCAGATGTACAGCCTGCTTCGCATCAGCGACCCGGTGCTCAGAAGGGAAATCTCGAGCCACTCCGGCCAGAACCCTCACATCGAGACCTGCGCCGAGTTTTTCCTGATTCTGGCCGATGTGCACCGGCTGCAAAAGCTGGTGGAACACCGAGGGGGGGCCTTTGGGCGCTGGCCCCGCACCGCCCTGCACTTCGCCATTACCGATGCGGTGCTGGCTGGAAGTGCACTGGCCACCATGGCCGAGAGCCTGGGCTACGGCATTGTATGGATTGGAGGAGTGCTGAACGGCATTCGGGAGATTGTCCAGCTCTGCAACCTACCGCAGGGGGTGGTGCCGGTAGCAGGGCTGTGTGTGGGCGTGCCGGACGAAAGCCCGGCGCCGCGCCCGCGCCTGTCGCGCGAACTGGTGGTGCACGAAAACCAATACCGGGCCTACAGTCCAGAGGAACTCGAGCAAGCCTACGCCGATATGGCCCCCATCACCAGGAGCGGCGACTGGTACAGGGTGCTGGAGCGCTACTTTGCCCAGGGCGGCACCATGGAGCAACGGGAACGGGCCTACCAGGTGCTCACCGCCCAGCAGGGCTTCGAGCCCGACCTGCCGCCAAAGTTGCTGGAGGAACTGCAAGCGAAGGGCCTCGAGGCGGGCACGCTGGGCCAGCTCATCGAGGCGACTTTCGCAGAGGGCTTTCGCAGCATCCAGTTCCACAGCAAGGGTTACGCCTGGATCGAAAAAGAGCCCGAGGCCTACCGGGGCGATGGCCAGCCCGGCGAAGCCCTGAGCCAGGCCCTGTTGCAAGCCCCTGCGGAGCGGGTTATTCCCTAGAGTTCCTGGTAGTACTGGACAACCGGCTCATGAATCGCCCTGCTCGGCATAAACCGGGTCATAACAGCTTAGGCGTAAGCCCTTTGCAGTTCGGCTAGCTCGAGCTTTTTCATCTGAAGCACGGCCTGGGTAACCCGCTGCACCCGTTCCGGGTCGGGGTCTTGGAGCATGGCGTCCATCGCCCGAGGCACCACCTGCCAACTCACGCCGTACTTGTCTTTGAGCCAGCCGCACTGCTCCGCTTCAGGCACCGCGGATAGCTTTTCCCAGTAATAATCGATCTCGGCCTGGGTATCGCAATAGACCATCAGAGACACCGCTTCGTTGAAGCTAAACCCGTGTTCTAGAGCGCTCTCGGAAATAGCCAACCACTGGCCCTCGAGCATAAAGTCGCTGTACATCAGCGTGCCCTCTTGCTCGGGCTCCGAGCCAGCCGGGTAGCGAAAGGTCACGCCACTGTGAGTATCTTTGAAAACCGACATATAGAAGTTCTGGGCTTCCTCGGCCTTGCCATGCAAATCCCCCACAAATAAGAGTGACGGGATGACAAAGGGCAGCCTGGGTTCCATGTTGTCCGAAAGGATTAACTGCCAGAAGACCCCGTACCGATCTCGAAGGTAACCAAAAAGAGGTGCAAAAGGGTACTGGCCCAACGGCATTAGCTCCTCACCGCCGGACAAAAGACTGTTCCACAGGGCCTCGAGGTCTTCCCTGGTGCGACCCTGGGAAGGATCAAAGTTTAGGATAAAAGAGACCGACGGATTGAACTTGAATAGCGGCCCCGCGCTGATGGCCATGAAGGGCTGGCCCGCAAGCTCAAACGAAACCAGATCGCAGTCACCCGACGGGGTGTTGCGCAAAACCACAGAATTGGTGATTTTAGCATCGGGGAACACCGCACAGTAAAACTCGGCGGCTTGTTTGGCTTCTTGATCAAACCATAAATGGGGCACAATTTTGGACATCAGGGGGGCTCCGTTCATGCTGCTAACTTTACTGAAACTTTCTTGACTCCGGGGGTGGACTGCACTTCGGTCAAGAGGGTTTGCAGCGCTTCAAAGTTGTGCCGCTCCACCACCAGGACCGCCTCGGAGGCCCCCAGCAGGGCATCGGCCTTGACCACCCCTGGCAGGCGGCTCAGAGCGTGCACGATGCGCTTGGGTTGGGCGCACGAGACAAACACATAAGCAGACACTGGACGAATATTTTCCACCGCCGAAACCTGAACTTGCTGAGCGAGTTGCATCATGCGGGCCTCCTGTACAGTTGGAATGGTGGGGCCAGTCCCCACGGTGTCCTCGAGCAGGCGTTGGTGTCGATCCCGGGCCTCTACTTCCCAAAAAAAATGTTGAGAACATAACCGCCTCCTGCCCCTAATGCGCTTTAAGCTTGGGGCCGGCGGGGGAACTAACTGGCCATGGGCAGGGTTCTGGCTTTGCTTTGGGCATCGGCCCCCGCCAGTCGGTTCCAGAGCCGGGTCAGGTGGGTTTCGGGGTAGTAGGTGGCGCGGTACTGGATGGTGGCCTCGAGCCAGGCCTGCGCCAGCGGCTGGGCCAGCGGGCGAAGCAGGGGCATTTTCTCGCGCAATTCATTTTCCAGGGCCCATAAACCAATCTGGCCCTTGCGATTGTCAAGTTCGATGAGGGTATTCAGCACTTCACTCGGATGTACGGTTCCGCGCCCAATGGTTCTCCAAACGTTTTCGTTGACGTTCATGTGCTTGCCTCCCATTATGATACTAGCATAATCTATCTGCATAACGCAATACCCACTGCGGGACATTACGTCTTGACCGTAGAAAGATTTTATGCTACCGTCAGAACCATGACACTAGCCGAGCGTCTCCGCGAACTACGCAGCCAGCAAGGCTGGCGCCTGAAGGATTTGTCCGAGAAGAGTGGGCTTTCCGTCCCCTATCTGTCCGACCTCGAGCGGGGCCGCACCAACCCCTCTCTCGACACCCTGCAAACTCTGGCCGGCTCCTACAACGTGACGGTCAACGACCTACTGGCCCCTGTAGACTTCTACGGTGAGCGCACCGAAGCCTCGCTGCCCAAAGGTCTGGCCGAGCTGATAGCCGACCCCACCCTGGGGGCCGAAATCACCCCGGAGTGGCAGCGCACCCTGGCCCGCATCGAGCTGCGCGGCAAGCGCCCGGAGTCCAAGCGCGACTGGTACGAGATCTTCCTGCACCTCAAGCGGGTGCTGGAAGGTTAGCCGGAGGCCAAAAGCCCAAAGCCGAAGGCACAGAGGCCGACGGCTTTTGGTATGCCTCGAGCGAGGCTCGCTACAACAACAGCCTCGGTAACCTCCTCCCAGGCGTGCGGTCTACCAACAAAGACCACCAACAAGGGAACGCTGGCACATAGTGATTCGAGATCCGCATAAGATAAAGGCTATGGGCAAGCCCGTTCGCACTTCGGAGTCCGGCTTTTTTGTTGCGGGCTACGAGGCCCGCACCAGCCGTGTGGCTGAAGCCCATCCCCAAACGGCTAAAATCCCGGCCCTGTGGGAAAAGATTGAGCGAGGGGAGCTGGAAGCCCTGATTCCCAAACGCTTGGCCAAGGGCAAGCCCTTTGTGGTCTACTACAACTATGAAAGCGACTCGGGGGGCCCCTTTTCGGTGTTGCTGGGCTACCAGGTGATTGGGCAGGCCGACGTGCCGAAGGGTTTGAGCGGCCTGAACGTACCGGCAGGACGGTATTTGATGTTCACTGCTGAAGGACCCAGGCCAGGCTCGGTAGCACAGGCCTGGCACGAAATCCATACCTATTTTGAGCAGTCTGGCGCACCCCAACGGGCCTATACATTCGATTACGAAGTTCACGAAAACAGCCTGCGGGTTTCGGTTTTTGTAGCTATCCGGTAAGGTAGGAAAGCGGGCCGAGCACATGAACCTGAGACCCAAAATAATCGAACTGGCACAGGGCTACCGCAAGGCCCACGCCCCCCTCACCCCCGAACGGCTGGCCGGAGGCATTGGCGCGAGTCTCTCCTATGGCAAGCTGCCGGAGGGCAAGTTTGGGGCCCTGGTGCCGGAGCAGAACCATATTCTGATCGACCAGGACTCCCCTCCTAAACGTCAGCGCTTTACCCTGGCTCACGAGGTGATGCACATGCTGATCCAGCAGGACGACGACCTGCTCTCCGACCTGCACGAAGCCTACGTGGGACAGGAACTGGAAAGAGAGCTCGAGGCCCTTTGCAACCTGGGGGCTGCCGAGATGCTGCTGCCCGGCGAGGTGGTGGACGCAGCCCTGACCAAAAAGGGCCAGAGCCCCCGGCTGGTGCCCGAGCTGGCCGAGTTGCACCAGGTCTCGGAGGAGGTGGCAATTATCGCGCTGGCCGAGCGCGGCTCTACCCCCTCAATTGTGCTGATGGCAGGCAGCAAACCCCTGCGGGTCTATTTCAGCGCCAAGCACCCCCGCCTATTGGACCGGGTGAGCCGGGGCACCGGCTTTCGCCGGGATGACCCCTTGGTGGTCGCGTTTGAGACCGGCCTGCCCCAGCGTACCAAGACCGTCCTGCCCAACCATGCCGTGCTGTACAGCCTCGAGGCCTACCCTAAAGGGGGACGGGTCTATGCAGTCTACAAGGAGCTACAGAATTAGTTGGGGCTCGAGGTCTCCTGGTTTTTGGCTTTCCGCTTTCCAGCCCATGCTAACCTCCAGCACCTTTTCATCCCGCTTACCTGCGTAGCCTGAAGGTTGGTGTATGGAGCCCAGATATCCAATTCCCACCGTGGGGGCCCTGGTGAAGGGGCCTTCGGGCCGGGTTCTAATTGTTAAGACCACCAAGTGGCAGGGCTTGTGGGGCGTGCCAGGGGGCAAAATTGAGTGGGGAGAGCCGCTGGAAACGGCCCTGCAACGGGAGTTTCAAGAAGAGGTGGGCCTCGAGCTTTACAACATCCGCTACGCCATGCTTCTAGAGGGGGTGTTCGACCCGCAGTTTTATAAGCCTATGCATTTTTTGTTCATCAACTACTTCGCCGAAAGCCGGGTTGAGACCATTACCCCTAACGAAGAAATCCTCGAGTGGGCCTGGGCAACCCCGGAAGAGGCCCTTCGGTACCCCCTGAACAACATCACCCGTACCCTGATTGAAAAGTTTCAGAGGGATAACCCGTGAGCAAGGTCGCGCTGGTAACCGGCTCTGCCAGGGGCATCGGGCGCGCCATTTTGCTGGCCCTGGCCAAAAAAGGCTTTGATGTGGCGGTGCACTACCGCCAGAGCGAGACCGAAGCCGAGCGCACCCGCCAGGAGGCCCTAGAGCTCGGGGTGCGGGCCATCAAGGTGGCGGCGGATGTCACCAAAGCGCAAGAAGCCGCAAGCCTGATTCAAAGCGTGACCGAACAACTGGGCGGACTACAGGTGCTGGTCAACAACGTGGGCGATTACCTCAAAAAACCGCTCGAAAGGCTGACCCCCGAGGACTGGCATGTGATGCTCGACTCCAACCTCAATGCACCTTTTTACCTGACCCAAGCAGCCCTTCCCTACCTGAGCGCTACCGGCTACGGACGGGTGATCAACATCGGCTTTGCCGGGGCCCAGAACTTGCTGGCCCGTCCGGAAATCACCCCTTATGTAATCGCCAAAACCGGACTGATTATCTACAGCAAATCGCTGGCCAAAAGCCTGGCTACCAGAGGCGTCACGGTGAATGTGGTCTCTCCGGGGGTGGCCGAAAACTCTGTTTCCAAGCCCCTGAGCGAGATTCCCCTAGGCCGCCTGGCGCGGCTGGAGGAGCTGGCCAAAGCGGTGCTATTCCTCGTGGACGAGTCGAGCGCTTACCTAACTGGACAGGTGCTCGAGGTGGCGGGTGGCTGGAACCTTTAGTACCAGACCCGGCTGGTTCGTTGCCGGATGGTAACGAACCAGCCCGACCACAGTTATCCGCGTAGCGAAGGGCGACACCGCCCCTTGGAACGGGAGACGCTTTTCGCCGACCAAAGGGAGGAGTGTGCTCTGGGATTCAAAAAGACAGCCTTCACGCTTTTGTATAAATTGCGCCTGACAAGAATCTCATTCAGTTTGCGCATCTTTTCTGGTCGTCAAGCACACCGGGGCTGCCAACCCAACCCACTTGTCTCAAAACAAGTGTCCATGTTACGTTCATATTTTGTATAAGGTGGCATACTCAACGAAGCGCTGGCATATTCACCAGTGCAAAGCCCCTAAGCCAGTCGGAAGGGAGGTGGTTTGGGGGCTTTATCCAGAATCTCTCTTCACTTTGTATGGCCGTCAGACTTCTCGAGGTTGCTGACGGAAAAAGGAGAACCCCTTGCTCAGCTACGACAACAAGCAAATCCTCGATCTACCCCTTCCCAAACTGGACAAAAACGGCGGCAAAAAAGCCTATCTGTTCCACAACACCGATGGTGCAGAACCTGTCATCACCCGCTATTACGACGCGCATTTCCAGCCCGACGACGCCTACAAAGCCAGCCTGCCCGACATGACCGAGACCGTGAACTCGGTAGAAGGGGCCAATGTGGCCATCCAGCAGGTGGGTATTTCGGGCTTCAAGCTGCCGCTCAAGTTTGCTACGCCCCAGGGTGAAGCCCTGACCCTCGAGGCCCGCGTGAGCGGTACGGTCTCGCTAGAGGCCGACCTCAAGGGCATCAACATGAGCCGCATTATTCGAACCTTCTACGCCCGCAAAGAAGAGGTCTTCAGCCTTGACACCCTGGCGCAAATCGTCCAGGACTACAGGCGCACCCTCGAGAGCCTCTCGGCACGGGTCAAGGTTAGCTTCAGCTACCCTATGCTGGTATCTGCGCTGCGCTCAGGGCTGGAAGGCTATCAGTACTACAACGGCAGCTACGAAGCAGTTATTGAAGAAAACGGGCACATACGCCGCTTTGTCGAGCTAGACTTCGTCTACTCCTCGGCCTGTCCCTGCTCTGCCGAGCTGGCCGAACACGCCCGCGACAACCGGGGTGCTTACGCCATCCCGCACAGCCAGCGCTCCAAAGCCCGCATCAAAGTCGAAATAGCCCCCGATACCTCCTTGCACCTGGAAGACCTGGTTCGTCATGCCCGCGAGGCCCTCAAAACTGAGACTCAGGTCATGGTCAAGCGCGAGGATGAGCAAGCCTTCGCCGAGCTTAATGGCGCCTACGTGAAGTTTGTGGAAGACGCCGCCCGTTTGATCTACGAGCAGCTTATCCGCGACCCCCGGATCCACGACTTTCAGGCGGCCTGCTCACACCTCGAGAGCCTTCACTCCCACGATGCCGTCTCGGTAATCGCCAAGGGCGTACCCGGCGGGTTCCGCGCCGACTTCAATGATTTCAGCACTCTGGTTTGCTAGTGAATCCAGAACTGTGCAAAGAAGCCCAGGGGGAGTCCCCTGGGCTAGTGTTTTGATTCTCGCAGAAGCGCTCCCGACTGATGAGCCGCTTGTTCCAGGGCATTCCAGGCCAGGGTGGCGCACTTGACCCGGGCCGCGAGCTTGTGCACACCGGACAGCGCAGCCAGGTCGCCCAGTTCAGGGGTGGGAGCGGCCCCATCCACAATCATGGCCTTGAACTGTTGTTCCAGCGCCAGCGCTTCAGCCCAGGATTTGCCCTTGACCAGGTCGGTCATCAGCGAAGCCGAAGCCTGGGAGATGGCACAGCCCTGTCCCTGAAAACGCAGGTCTGTTATGCGCTCTCCATCCGTCAGTACCATCAGCTCGATCTGGTCGCCACAGGTGGGGTTGTCGCCCTTCACCCGCACATTGGCCGAGTCCAGGGGGCCATAGTTGTGGGGCGATTTGTAGTGGCGCAGGATGATTTCTTTGTATAGCTCATCCAGAAAGCTCATGCCCTTCATTGTAAGGCCCACAGGCAAGGCGTCCGGACACAGCGCACAATGCCCATCTACCAGCCACCATTACCAGATTCGGTTGGTTCGTTGCCAAACAGTGACGAACCAACCCCACCAACGGGGGTGCTCCAGGATTCAAACTTATAGTCCCCAGAGCACTGGGTTTTGCCAGCAGTTTTTTTGAATCAGGTATAACAATCTATATGCGACCCGTATTTCGTACCAATTCCCCTTCAGACAAATCCCCCAAAGGCGATTTCCGTCAGCTGGGCCGACTTCTGGCTTACACCCGGCCCTACCGGCTGGGCCTGCTACTCGCCGGCCTGGCAAGCCTCATCTCCACGGGCTTTTTCCTGGCCTTTCCGCAATTGGTCAGCCGGATGCTCGATGCCTCCATTTTCGAGCAAGGCAATCTGGGGCAAATCGACCGTTATACCCTGCTGCTGATAGGGGTCTTTGCCGGACAGGCTCTTTTTAGTGCGCTGCAAAGCTATCTCTTCGCCCGTGCCGGCGAGGGGGTGGTGGCCGACCTGCGGCGCAACCTGTTCAGCCACCTGCTCACCCTATCTCCGCGTTTCTTCGAGAACCACAAAACCGGCGATATCACCAGCCGCCTGACCTCGGACGTTGCCACCGTACAGGGGGTCGCCTCCAACGCCCTGGTACAGCTTTTCACCACCCCCTTGATGTTTGCCGCTACGCTGACCATCCTTTTCGTCACCAACTGGAAGCTCTCGAGCTTCATCCTGGCGGTGGTCCCGCTGGTAATTCTGGTGGCCATTGTGCTTGGGCGCATCATCCGGCGTATGAGTAAAGCCTTCCAGGACAAGATAGCCGAGGCCAACGCCCGCGCCGAGGAGTCCATCAGCGGCATCCGGGTGGTGCAGTCGTTTACGGCGGAAAAGCTCGAGGCCGAACGCTATGGCCGCTTGATAGGCGAGTCCTTCCGTACCGCCCTGCGGCGGGCGCTGGTGTCATCTGGGCTGAGTGGGGTGGTGTTCTTCACCATCTTTAGCGCCCTGGGCCTCATCTTCTGGTACGGAGGGCGGCTGGTCTCGCTGGGCGAAATCACCCCTGGACAGCTTGTTTCGTTTATTTTGTATGCCTTCAATGTGGCCGCCAGCGTGGGCACCCTGGCCGGCATCTGGAGCCAGGTGCAAAGCGCTCTGGGCGCCAGCAGCCGCATATTCGAGCTTCTGGATACGCCTTCTGAACTAAAAGAACCCACAAACCCCCACCCGTTGGGCCAGGTGCGCGGCGAGGTGCGCCTGGAGGACGTCCACTTCGCCTACGACGAACGCGGGGAAGTGCTGCGGGGCGTTAACCTGAGCGCCCGACCCGGCCAGGTAGTAGCCCTGGTAGGCCCCAGCGGTGCTGGTAAGAGCACGCTGATTGCCCTGATACCTCGCTTCTACGATGTAACCCAGGGACGCATTACCCTGGACGGGATAGACATCCGACAACTACGACTGCTGGATTTGCGAGGGCAGATTGCCCTGGTGCCGCAGGAAACCCTGCTCTTCTCGGGCACCATCGAGGAAAATATCCGCTACGGCAAACCCCAGGCCAGCCAGGCCGAGGTTATCGAGGCTGCCCAGGCCGCCAACGCCCATGCCTTCATCAGCACTTTTCCGCAAGGCTATCAGACCGTTGTGGGCGAACGTGGGGTCAAGCTGTCGGGCGGACAGCGCCAGCGAATCGCCATCGCCCGGGCCCTGCTCAAAAACCCCCGGATTTTGATTCTGGACGAGGCCACCAGTTCGCTCGACTCGGAGTCCGAAGCCTTGGTACAAGAAGCCCTTGACAAGCTGATGAAAGGCCGCACGACCTTTGTGATTGCCCACCGGCTTTCCACCGTGCGAACCGCCGACCTGATTGTGGTGCTCGATAAGGGGCAGGTAGTTCAGCAGGGCACCCATGAGGCGTTGTTGGCTCAGGGCGGGCTTTACCATGACCTCTACGAGCTGCAATTCCGTGAGGAAGTGCCCAGCCCCGGATGATTCGGGTGTTTATACCAGATTCGGTTAGTTCGTCAGCGAACCGGGACGAACCAACCCGACCGTAAGAAGGGGTGCTCACTGGGATTCAAAAGGATAGCCTCCGGATTATTTGCTTTGGATAACTGTCTTTTTGAACCCGGTATCACTGAGGGCCCCCAAAATCTTCAAAGCCAGTCTTTGAAGAAGTCCCGCACCTTCTTCAGCGCCTCGATGAAGCGGTCGATATCTTCCTGGGTGGTATAGACATAAAAACTGGCCCGCACCGTGGCGGGAACGCCCAGCTTGCGGTGCAAGGGTTGGGCACAGTGGTGTCCGGCCCGCACGGCGATGCCGTACTGGTCGAGGGCGGTTGCCACATCGTGGGCGTGAATATCGCCCAGCACAAAGGAGACCACGCCGCTACGGTCAGGGCCCCTTGGGCCAAAGGTGCGTACTTCGGGTAGTTCTTCGTCCAGCCGTGCGAGGGCGTAAGAGACCAGCTCGAGCTCGTGTTGCCACACCCTGTCCATGCCCAGCCTGGTCAGATATTCCACCGCCGCTGCCAGCCCGATGGCCTCGGCCACCGCCGGGGTTCCGGCCTCAAAGCGCTGGGGAGGTGCTGCGTAGGTGGAGCGGTCCACATACACCTCTCGAATCATGCTGCCACCCCCTAAAAAGGGGGCCAGGGTTTCCAGCACCTCGTAGCGGCCCCACAGCACCCCCACCCCGGTGGGCCCCAGCATCTTGTGCCCTGAGAAGGCGTAGAAATCGGCCCCCAGCGCCCGCACATCCACGGGCATGTGGGGAGCCGACTGGGCTCCATCCACCACCACCAGGGCCCCCACCGCCCTGGCCGCCTGGGCGATTTCGGCCACCGGATTCACCGTTCCCAGCACATTGGATACCTGCATCACGCTTAGCAGCTTGACCCGCGGGGTGAGGAGGGAGTCCAGGGCCTCCAACTCCAGGCGGCCATCCGGCCCCAGCGGAATGGCCTTGATGCGGGCCCCTGTGCGCTCACAGACCAGATGCCAGGGTACCAGGTTAGCGTGGTGCTCCATCTCGGTGAGCAGAATCTCGTCACCAGGCCGCAGGTTATGTAGCCCCCAGGCGTAGGCCACCAGGTTGAGGGCCTCGGTGGTGTTGCGTACAAAAATAATCTCGCGCTCGTCGGCTCCAATAAAGCGGGCCAGGGTTCGGCGGGCCTGCTCATAAGCTTCGCTGGCCTGCACCGAAAGGGTGTAGGCCCCCCGGTGGACGCTGGCATTGAGTTCCCGGTAGTAACGCGAGATTGTTTCGATGACCACTTCAGGTTTTTGGCTGGTGGCCGCCGAGTTGAGGTAGACCAGATCGGGATAGCGCCTCAGAAGTGGAAAATCCTGGCGGATGGCTTGGGGTGTGACAATGGCCATAAGCTCAGGTTAGCCCATTTCCTACAGGATGTTTAGGACAGAAGGTTCATTTGTCCGTTCTGACTCAAATACCCTCAGCTGTAGCGCAAAACCGGGTGTTTGGCCGCCTGCTGATGTCCAGTACCTATCAGAGAGGCGCCGGATTAACTGCCTTGAACAAAAATCAAAGCAATAAGTGGCTTTTTGTCCTTCCAGGTCTGCATTCGAGCAATATTAACAGGCCACTGCTGGCTCGTTAAAGAACTCGTTACGCTTACGTTGTGCTTCCAAAGACACATTTTAGACCCCTTAACGAACCGGTACAACCCGCTACCCATGCGGGTAAACCCCGATAACGGAAGGATTACGGACGGGCTTGTACCCTTTACGCAGAGATGCCGCTCGTGCGGCCAGGTGATTTCAATGAAGAAAGTCAAGACTTGTCGCTCGTGCGGGTCGGGGGAACTGATGTCCTTTCTAAGTTTGGGAAGGCTGCCCCTCTCCAGCACCCTGGGCGCCGATCAGCTTGCCACCCCCGAAGAACGGCGCAGCCTCGAGGTGGGCTTTTGCAAGCGCTGTAGCCTGGTTCAGCTCATGGGCGACCCTGCCGAGGATTGGCTGGCCTCAGCCCAGCCGATGCAGGAGGGGCTGCTCGAGCGGCTAATGCAAAGCTATCGGCTGGGCCCGCATCACCTGGTACTGGCCCTGGAGGGTAGCAGCCCGGAGCTGATGCGCCAGTTGATGCAGGCGGGGGTGCGGGTGGTCTATCTCGAGTACCATCCAGAACGCAGCAAAGCCGCTTCCAGCAAGGGCATTCCCACCCGCCACGAGCGCTTAGATCGCAACTATGCCCACCTGCTCCGCGAGGAAGGCCTGCGGGCAGATGTGGTGCTGGCCAATCAACTATTTTCTTATAGCAGCGACCTCAACGGGTTGCTCGAGAGCCTCGCGGCGGTGCTTAAGGATACGGGCTCGGTGGTGATGGAACTCCCTTATGTGCGGGCGATGCTCGAGGCCCGGCAGTTCGAGCACTTTACCCACCAACAGCAACACTATTTCTCGGTCAGCGCCTTGCACGAACTCATACGCCGCCACGGCTTGTGGCTCCAGCGGGTCGAAACGCTTTCAGAGGGCTATCTGCGCTACTACCTGGGCAAGACCCGTCAGACCGAATCCTCGGTGGGCTGGTATATGGAGGAAGAACGGGCCCTGGGCCTGACCGGCACCGCCTATTACCTCGAGTTTGCCTCCCGCATCGCCGCCGTGCGCGAAGCCTTGATGGCTCTCCTGACCGAACTGCGAGCCCGTGGGCGAAGGGTGGCCGCCTACGGGGCGAATGCCCAGGGCACGGCTCTTCTCAACTATGTTGGGCTTGGTCGCGAGGTGATTGATTTTGTAGTGGACAGCGATGCCAGCAAACAGGGTCGCTACATGGCTGGGGTGCATGTCCCTATCTACGGGGTCCACAAACTGCTCGAAGAGCAACCCGACTACCTGCTCTTGCTGAGCGATGAACCCGGCGAGATGGCCCGCCGATACCAGGAGTATCTGAAACGAGGGGGCAAGTTCATCGTAGCCCTACCCCACCCCGACATCCTGAACCCACCGATTGAACAAAAGATTCAAGTTGGTATTTGAAGACAGCAAGTAACGATTTGCGAGCCAGAGACTCGTTGGTTCGGATATGACCTCCAATCAAAATACCTATTTCTCGCAACAAAGCAATCATTACACCGTCATGGAGACACCCATACACCTCCACGGTTTCTAAGAGTGATATCCCTCGAGCCCTCTCCCTACTCGGTAGGGAGGGCGAGGGAGGATATTGGGCAAGGCCCTGAACCAACAGGCTCCGTGAAGGTGCAGCTCGGCAACCCCTCCCAACCCCCCCTACGTGGTAGGGGAGGAACGACAGGGCGCCAGGTTCGGCTGCGTCCGTCGGTAAGCACCGCATGGGCCTTGAGGTAGCCGTTCAACCCTGCCGCAATGAATGTACCTGTACGGGCATCTATGCGACTGTGTATGCAATCAAGCAGTTGTACGGGCGCAGCACACCACAAGGAAGCGCACTGGAGGGAACCTACTTTCGGGCAATCCAGGTGCGAAAGATGCTACCCGTGTCTTCGCCATAACCGCTCAGGGCAAGCCCTACCCGCCGGATTTGCAGGCGGTCGGCTCCGGGGTAGATGTCCCTCAGCGCCCGGTACAGTACCGGCTCGCCGTCAAGGTAGACCTGAAGCCGTTCGCCATCACAAACCGCCCGCAAACGCACCGGTACGCCGTGGTAAAGCAGATCGGGTACGCGACTCCAGATCATGTCGTACGGGTCTTCGTAGCCTGCAAAACGCAGTATTGCCGCCACTGAGCTTTCGCTATCGTCCAGGCGCAAGGTCACTATCAGGTGATGCCTGGCATCTTGCCAGAAACAGACCCCAGCTCGGCTTTGCTGGTTTTGGCCCACACACTGGCCTGGGGGAAGAATTTCGACTTCCAGATCGGCCAGATGGGTGCTGTCCCAGGGCATGGTATAGAGGGCGCGCTCTCCCCCAGCCGCTTCGATGCGCAAGCCCCCCTCCGCAGGCATCAAATGTGCACGTCCCAGGGTGGGTTCCCAGGAAATCAGCAAATCTTCGGCGGCATGGTTCAGATAGGGGGCAAACACCGTCGTTTGACCCCTGGCCTGCCAGGGTCGCCCCAAGTCCAGCTCCGGCGGGAGTTCTACTTCACGGGGATGCACCTCGAGGTCGGCGGCCTGTCCAACCAGTCCAACCCCCGTTTCGCTGGCCAGGCGATGCTCGAGGATGGGGTGCTCGGAAAAGAGGGGCTGACCGTCCAGGGTAATGACGAGGGCTTTCCCATCGTCCAGAACCTGCACCCAGTGAGGTTGCTGGGCCGCACCAGTATAGGGTTCGGCAGCCAACACATACTGCTGGAGGCCATACTGCAGGCGCAAGCGGACTTCCTGAGGGTTCAGCTCCAGGGCCAGATAATGCCTGGGGTCGCGGTACCGCCAGATCAGGCTGGCTGGCGCGGTCAGGCGCACATGAAACAGTCCACCGGCTTCTTGCGAACGCAAAAGCATACCGGGGCCGTGCAGTTGCCACACCCCACCCTGAGCCGCCTTGCGCCCCAGTTGTGGCTGGGGATCGGCCAGCAAGGCCGTGCCGTACCCCTGCCACGCGGGCACGTCGGCTACCCGCACCCCATACACGCGGGTGTCTACCCGGTGCCCCATTTCCCCCAGGATGGACTGGTAAACCCCGGCGTACAAATCCTTTGCGGGCAGGCTGTAAGGGTCTATTGCCAAGGGTCGCAGGCTGGGTAGGGCTGGGAGGTGGCGGCTGCCCTCGAGCGAACCGGCATAAAAAGCCACCCCCTTCTCGCGCAGTACCGTTAGCAAATAGATTGGGTTGTTCTGAATACCCAAAAGCAAATGATGTAAGCCCCGCAGCTTCGCAGCGCAAAGCCGGCCATTCTCACGGGGATGCCCCTGCATGACCAGGGCCTGACCGGACTCGAGGGGGTTGGTCGGCACGGGCTGATCAAACCAGCCTACTGCCAGATTTTCCCGGACAGGCTGGGGCGAAAAATGCGCCTTGAAGGGCATTCGAGCAACAGCGTCCTCCTGGCCGCCTACGAGGTGTCGTGGCAGGGCACTGAGGGGTTCAGCATAGGTTTGTGAGTTGTTGTGTCCGTTGAGCATCAAGACCCCAAAGGCCCGTCCGGCTCTCCGGGCAAAGGGGCCATAGGCGATGCCCTGGCGGCCCCAGCCTGGCGTGTCCAGGGGAGCAAAGCGCAAAACCCCGTCCTCCACCGAGATCTTGGCTTCTGCATCTACCCCCAGGCGTACACTTCCACAATCACTGGCGCTGCCAATAACGTCGCCATACAATACCTCCCGCTCAAAGCGATCCAGGATTTCAGCAGGGGAAGTCTTGGGGGGTTTCATGCGGCATTCACATCGCTTTGACTTACTTTACGCAAGCGCACATAACCCCGGCGTGAAGAATAAGAACGCGCAGTAATCGGGAATTATTGCTCCAGAACGTTACCGTCTATCCCTAACCCAGTTAGATGCGAAACGATTGCATAACGTCTGGACATAACGGACACCCCCTACCTATCCGCCCTCATCGCGGTTCCTCCCTTTACGTCTCACATGGCAAGGCTTCCGGCACCCGGCAGCACAAAAACCCGCTGTACCGAAATCACTCTCATACCAAAACTGCCCAAAAGTGACCCAAAAGCGATACACAAGTCCCACGGACGCGCCCCCTGGCGCGGCAAGTGAGGGGCGCGTTTAGCGCCACTCACGCGCAGAGTTGGTATCAGATGGTTACTCGATGGTAAGAAATCCAGCCTTCGACCACCCTTCAGATGTGAACAATACCGGATTCAAAAAGACTTTTTTCAAAACCAAAACCGCGAGAGGCTATCTTTTTGAATCCTGGAGCACATCTCTCCCTGCGGATGAGCGAAAAAAGCGTCTCCCCTCCAAGGGGCCATACCGCACTCCGCTACGCAGCCAACTTCGGTTGGGTTGGTTGGTTGCCGAATGGTGACAAACAAATCGAATCTGGTACAAAACACCCCACCAGATGGTGGAGTGTTTGTGGAGAACGAGAGCAGGGATGGAACGTATCAGCGGCAGGCATCGCTCTCGACACGAAACCAGCGCTGTCCATTGAGAAAAGTCTAGTCGCCATCGTATTCAACCCGCAGGCGCTCTACCCCACCCCCATCCACATCGAGCAGCAATACGGCGCTATTTTGGGTAGCTGATTCGATACGCCAACGACCCAAAGCCCGACCATTGCCCCCACTCGAGGCCGACGCACCCGGCACATTGATGGTGGTCAAGCTTTCGTCAAGGTAGGCGAAGCTCCCATCAGAGCACAGGTGTAGGGTACGCTGTTCGGAAATACCCCCGCCACCGCCGCCCGAGTTATAGCTAGAGAAATACTTGAGCATCTTACCGGCCAGCAACTGCGTCCACTGCCGCGCCACGCCGGTTGGGGCTGGGGGTGCCGGCTGGGGCCGTGCCGCCACCAGAGCTTGGAATCTGGTAGAGCCTGCAAGCTCTTCCAACAGTTGCCCATAGAGGGCTTCGTTTTTTTGCGGACCAGCATAGAAATAGATCACGTGGTTTCTCGAGCCCAGCAGGGCCAACGCCCGCCCAACGTACTGGCTGATAAGGTAACGGGCCGTCACCCTCGAGCCTTGCGTCCTGACCGAGCCCACCAGTTCCAATACCACCCCCGCCCCCAGGTCTTGTGCTTCGTTCAATCCGGCCACCACCTGGGCGGGGGTCTGGTCTTTCATAAAAATCACCAGTCCAACGCCCTCCACACTGTTGGATCCCAGCACCAGCACCGCCTGTCCACTTTCTTCTTTGTAGGATCCTAGCCAGCCTTTGGGCAGGGTAAAACTAATGCCAAGTGTCGAGGACTTGACCTGCGCACCGCCCTGGTATTGCTGGTTGGGTCTGAGCTCTGTCTGGGCCACTGCGAATCCACAAACCATCGAAGCTACCCATAACGCGCGTTTAAAATGCTTCATTCCTGGCCTCCTTTTCCCCAGTATTCGCCTCTTGCGTCTCAGCAGCATCTCAGTACGGGGCTGTGTTCAGATGGCCTGGACACAGAAGGCAACCCCATGTGAGCGGAACGCACAATCTTCTGGCAGCCCAAGTGCAGAACCGAATAGCCATGGAGCACTAAAAAGCCAGTTCCCTCAACTATACCCTACAGGCTGGATATAGGCCGCCAAACATGGTCGTGTCCACCCAGTCTTGTCTGTAAGCCAGGTCATCCAATTTTGGGCATCCAGCTCACCAATGTGCTCGAGCCAGATTATCTACACCATTACGCCTCACCCGGCAAGGCGTAATGTGCCCGGCACAGCCAAAACCGCCATACTGGTGCAAGCACTACTGGTGCAAGCACGAGTATTTGGAGCAAGCTCTGGAAGCAAGCTTTCGCGGAAGGCTGCTCTCAGTTCATGTTCCTTTGCAACAGAAATATCAGCAACTGAGCGACGACCCTTGAACTTACGTGGTTTTTCCAACCGTCCAGTATGGGTATTTATCAGCAATCCACGAGCGTCCAGCACACTACTTGTGCAGTTGTTCACTTAAGCCTGGATGCGGCTGGGGGGATGGGCAGCGGCCTCTTCGCTTCGTGCACCTTGCTGGATGCCAATCAGGAAACCCATCTTCATCAGGGCAATAATCTGCTCAGTCTGGCCTGACTTAACCAGTTCGTCTATGTATTCCGCCAGACCGGGTGGAAAGGGCATCTGCTGCAAGGCGTCACGGTTAGCCTCTACCATTTGTTGAATCCACTCAACGGGCGACATACCTACTTGCTAATATAGCACTCAACTTTCCTGACATTAGGGTTTTTGACACTATCAATGGTTTCCAGGTTTTGGACTCCTGAAAACCCTTCGCCCGATTTCCTGATTGCACCGTCTGGGGTAGCCTTTTTTCCTACCGGCCTACCTGCCGCTCATTGGCCGATAGATCGCTTTGGAGCCATGCCAGCACGGCCTCGGCGGCGGTCAGGTTGGTGGCCAGTGGAACGTTGTGAACATCACAGACCCGCATCAGGGCCTGCACATCGGGCTCGTGGGGCTGAGCCTGAAGGGGGTCACGCAAGAAAATGACCGCCAGTACCTTGTCCTCGGCAATCATAGCCCCGATTTGCTGGTCGCCACCTAGCGGCCCCGAGAGCATGCGGGTCACGTTCAGACCGGCTTTCTCTTGCAGGAGCCATCCGGTTGTACCGGTAGCAACCAGGGGGAAGCGCGAAAGCAGGTCTTTGTGATCTTTGGCAAATGACACCATGTCGGTTTTCTTGCCATCGTGGGCAATGAGGGCCAGTGCCTTCATGGGCTTTATTCTATGATTCAACCTCACCTTCTGGCCCAGCTCGCCTCGGCGGTTTCTACCCAGCCTGCACAATCCCGATAAAATCTGATCAGCCTATGCGAGTGTTTCGGATATTTCTAGGAACCGGATATTTAGCGATTCAACTAATAACCTCGAATCAAACCGCCAACCACCCCAGACCGTGATAACCCGGTAATACACCATGACCAAAGTGACCATCTGGAACGAATACCTGCATGAGCACAGGAACGAAGCTGTTCGCCGTATCTACCCTAGAGGCATTCACGGCGCCATTGCGCAGGGTTTGCAGGGTCTGGGCGACTTCAAGGTGCGCACGGCTACCCTCGAGGAGCCCGAACATGGGCTGAGCCAGGCGGTTCTGGACGATACCGAGGTGTTGCTGTGGTGGGGGCATCTGGCCCACGACCAGGTGAGCGAGGCCGTGGTGGAGCGGGTACAGTTGCGGGTGCTGTCGGGTATGGGCCTGATCGTGCTGCACTCGGGCCACTACGCCAAGATCTTCAAGCGCCTGATGGGCACTTTTTGTAGCCTCAAGTGGCGCGAAGCCGGGGAACGCGAACGCTTGTGGAACCTGCGCCCCGACCACCCCATTCTGCAAGGCATTCCCGAGTACCTCGAGCTTCACCAGGAAGAAATGTACGGCGAGCGCTTCGACATCCCCGAGCCCGATGAGCTTCTGATGATCTCTTGGTTTCAGGGGGGCGAGGTGTTCCGCAGTGCTTGTACCTGGACGCGGGGCCACGGGCGCATCTTCTACTTCCGCCCCGGCCACGAAACCTTTCCCACCTACCACCACCCGCACATCCTGCGCATCCTGGCCAACGCCTGTGTCTGGGCCCGGCAGCGGGTCAACCTGGACGTGACCCAGGCCCCCAATCAGGCCCCTCTGGAGCCCCTATGAAGGTCGGGATTATCGGGGCGGGCGGCATAGCGTTGTCGCACTACAAGGGCTATGTGGCCAGTGGTGCCGAGGTAGTGGCACTGGCCGACATCAACCCCGCTGCCCTCGAGGCCCGCCAACGCGAGTGGAACATCCCCCATGTTTTTAGCGATTACCGCGACCTGCTGAGGTTAGCGGAAATCGAGGCCGTTTCGGTCTGCACCCCCAATGCGCTGCACTACCCCGTTACCCTCGCAGCGGCCAGGGCCGGCAAGCACATCCTGTGCGAAAAGCCCATCTCGCTGTCCATTCGAGAGGCCAGCGCCATGATCCGGGCCACAGCCAGAGCCGGGGTGACGCTACAAATCAACCACCACCTGCGCTCCAACGGCGCCGCCTTCAAGGCCAGACAAATCCTGGATAGCGGTGCCCTGGGCCGCGTGACGTTTATCCGCTTGCGCCAGGCCCACGACTGGGGCGGAAGCCCCCAGGTACGGGCTTCTTTCGGCAAGAAAGCCCTGGCCGGCGGCGGAACGCTGCTCGACAACGGCTGCCACATGTTCGACCTAGCCCGTTACTTTGGCGGCCCGGTGGAGGAAATCTTCGCCCGGATGGCGACCCTCAAGTTCTTCATCGAGGTCGAGGACACCGCCCACGCCTCGCTGCGCTTTGTCAGCGGAGCCCTGGGCGAGGTGGAGACCTCCTGGTCGGCTACGGGGTGGGAAGAGGGTTTCTGGATCTATGGAACCGAGGGAGCCCTCGAGTACACCAACCGCTACGGCAAGCCAGTGTTGCGCCACAGCTTCCGCGCTTCTCCCAGCACAGCCTGGGCCGAGCCGGACGTGGCCATCTACGACTTCGCCGGAGCGCCCAACCACACCCGACACATCGCCAACTTTCTGGCGGCCATTCGGGGTGAAGGTCCGGTAATTTGTACTGGCGAAGATGGTCTGGAAGCCGTTAGGCTGGTGCTGGCCGCCTACGAGAGCACTCGGCTCAACCAACCCATCAAGCTAAGAGGGTTCCGGGGTACTTGAGGCTGGACTTGGGTTTGGGGTTGGGCAATGTTTCAAGAATCCTGTCACAGTACAAGATCCTCGCCACGCCGCCTACGCCCAGGAATAACAGCCAAGGCCAGGGGAGACCTAACCGATTGTTGGACTGCGAGTCCACTAGTTCAGCGTCCGGCTGCCGCCCATCAGGCTTCTGGCCCGCTCGAGGTAATTGTTGAGGGTCTGGTGCCATTCGTCCGCCGGGTGCAAATACGGCAATACGGCTTCACTACGCGAAATTATTTCGTCAGGGCGACGAAACCCCAGCTGGGCCAGGGTATCCACCACCATTTGCTGGGCCGTAACCCAGTCGCGGCTGCCTTCGGGGGCTTCTTCGCAGGCTTTGGTGTAGTGCTCGAGGGCCTCTTCCAGGTGCAACAGGTCGTAAGCCAGGTTACCCAGAATCAGATACCCGGCGCTTAGACTGCCCAACTGAATGGCTTGTTGGGCGGCCTGGGAGGCTTCTTCGTAGCGGCCCAGGCGGTAGAGAATCTCGGCCAGGTCGCCATAGGCTTCGCCCTGGTGGCCATACTCGGGGTCGCGCAAGACCTCGCGTAAGGCCGACTCGGCTTCGGCCAGTTCGCCCGCTTCCAGGCAGGCCACCGCCAGTTCGTGCAGGGCGTAACTTTTGTCAGAGTCTTCGGCCCGCCGAACGGCCTCGCGGAAAGCCTCGATGGCCTCGCGGGGGTAGCCCAGTTGCATGAGGGCTTGTCCGTGGACCAGGGGGGTGCCGTGGGCCGCCTCGGCTCCTTCGCGCTCTTTGGCCAAAGCGCGCTGGATGGCCTCGAGGGCCAGGCTGGGGTTGCCCAACAAAAGCTGGCTGCGGGCCTCGAGGTAGTAGCGGGTGGCCGCGTCCTCGGGGTCCTCGAGCTCGGGGGCGTCGGGCTCTGCTTCCCGCAGGGTCTCCAGGGCTTCCTGGCCCATTCCGGCCTCCACGAACATCGCCGCCGCATCTATCAGGTTCCAGTAGTGTTCCAGCCCTACGGCCAGCCGCGCGGCCTCCCTGTAAGCAGCAGCCGCCTCGGCAGCCTGGCCCAGGCGCTCCAGGGCCTTGCCCCGCAGGGTTTGGGCCCGCCAGGCCAGGAAAGCGGGCAGCTCGAGGGGCCGGTTCAAAATCTCCAGCGCCTCTTCGGGCAAGCCCAGGTACATCAGGGCCTGGGCCTGGTGGTAGAGCGCACGGGGGTCGTGGGTCTGGGGCAAAATTTGCCGCACATCTTCTT
Organism: uncultured Meiothermus sp.; assembly: GCA_937950405.1. Classification (GTDB taxonomy): domain Bacteria; phylum Deinococcota; class Deinococci; order Deinococcales; family Thermaceae; genus Meiothermus. Next base: position 13,567 of record CALFDH010000061.1, on the reverse strand, counting down.
CCGAGGCCCCCTCCAGGGCGCGCATCTCGCCCAGAATGGCGCGGTAGCGGGGGTGGGCCTCGAGGGAGGGAACACTGCCCAGACCTTCTTCCAGAGCGCGGTTGGCCCCCTCAATACCCCCTTCCCCATACAGCGAATAAGCCTCGGCCAGCAGCAAGGCTGCCTCGGCTGCATCCTGCCCCTGCGCCAGCGCAAGAGTGCGTATCAACGTCTCAAACGCCGTATCGTAGTCGCCTTGGTGGAGGGCCTCGAGAACCGCTTGCATTGCCATCCATCATAAGGCGGAAAGCTGAAAGCAATGAGTGCCGAAGGATAAGCAACAGGCTACGAACTCAATACAATGGAACTCGCAAAGTGCCCGCTATCTCCAGCTATCGCGATCTTCACAGAGCACTCCCAGCATATATGGTCCACCGCACTCAGTCTGACATAGCATCAGGTATCGCGAAGCACAGTTATTTGGAAATGAGCTCTGCAGATTTGCAAACTAAACAATACCCCGCATAAACCTTCTCCCCCACCCGCTTTACACCCTAGGACTCATTCCTCACACCGGGATTGAGTACCATATACTCAGTTAAGGTGCGTCAGTTCGCCGTTGAATCGGTGAATTATGCATCGCCCGCCCGGCGGGTACCTAATGGAGGTTACGTTTTGCCTACGCGTATCAATCCCTGGAGCTTGGTCATTGTCGTCATACTGGCCTACTGGCTCTTTACCCTATTTGGCGGCAGCAACAACGCCCGCACCACGGTCTCGTACAGCGATTTTATCGCCTATGTCGAGCAAGGTAAGGTGGCCAGGGTAGTGTTGCAAGAAGGCCGCATCAACGGCTTTTTCAAAGCCCCCGAGCGCATTCAGGTTGGCAACACAACCGAAACCACCGACCGCTTTACGGTCATCGCTCTCCCACCGGGCTTCAGTGACCCACAGTTCACTAACCTGCTGCGCCAGAATGGGGTCGAAATTACCAACCGCCCCCCCAGCATGTGGGGACAGTTACTGTTTACCCTCCTGCCGATTCTGCTTCTGATTGGCTTCTGGTGGTTCTTCTTCATGCGTTCGCAGGGGGGAGCTGGCCAGGTTATGCAGTTTGGGCAGAGCCGGGCCCGCCAGTACGGTAAAGAAAAACGGGTCAACACCACCTTCAAGGATGTGGCCGGTCACACCGAGGCCAAGCGGGAGCTAATGGAGGTGGTGGACTTTCTCAAAAACCCACAGAAGTACATTGCCATTGGGGCCGAGATTCCCAAGGGTGTGCTGCTGGTCGGGCCGCCGGGAACAGGCAAAACCCTCCTGACCCGTGCCGTGGCCGGGGAGGCCGGCGTACCCTTCTTCTCGGTTTCGGCCTCGGAGTTCATGGAGATGTTTGTGGGGGTGGGGGCCAGCCGGGTGCGTACTCTGTTTGAGGAGGCCCGTCGCAACGCCCCCGCCATCATCTTTATTGACGAGCTGGACTCGATTGGGCGCAAGCGTGGCGCCGGTATTGGCGGCGGCCACGACGAGCGGGAGCAAACACTCAACCAGATTCTCTCGGAGATGGACGGCTTCGAGAAGGACACCAGCGTAATCGTGCTAGCCGCGACCAACCGCCCGGACATTCTGGATCCGGCCCTGTTGCGCCCCGGACGCTTCGACCGCCAGGTGGTGATTGGGCTACCCACCCTGGAAGAGCGCAAGGAAATTTTGCAGGTGCACATGCGGGGCAAGAAGTTCGCCCCCGATGTGGATGTGAACAACCTGGCCCGCCTCACCCCGCAGTTCAGCGGTGCCGACCTGAAAAACCTGGTGAACGAAGCGGCCCTGCAAGCCGCCCGCGAAAACGCCACCGAGATTGCCAACATACACTTCCAGACCGCACTCGACAAAATCATGCTGGGTCTGGAGCGGGGTACCCTCAAACTCAGCGAGCAGGAAAAGCGGGCGGTGGCCTACCACGAAGCGGGTCACGCCATTGCTGGTGAGGTGCTGCCGTATGCCGACAAGACCGAGAAGGTCTCGATTGTGCCCCGGGGGATGGCCCTGGGGGTGCGCTGGAGCAAGCCCGAGGAACGCATCCTGATGAGCAAAGAGCACCTCGAGGACACCCTGGCCATGACCCTGGCTGGCCGGGCTGCCGAGGAGCTATTTGTGGGCACCATCACCACCGGGGCCGCCAACGACTTCAAGCAGGCCACCAGCCTGGCCAAGCAGATGGTACTGGACTGGGGCATGGGCGATCACTTCAAGAACGTGGCCTGGGGTTCCAACCAGGGGCCGATTTTTCTGGGGGAAGAAATCGCCAAAAAGCAAGACCATTCCGAAGAAACCAGCCGCCTGATTGACGCCGATATTCAGGCCATTCTGGATCGGGCCTACGAAAAAGCCAAGCAGGTTTTGTCCAGCAACACTGAGGCCATGCACCGGCTAGCCGAGGAACTCTTGGAGTCTGAAATCGTCCAGGGTGAGCGCGTGCGTGAGATTATCGCTCAGACCAAACGTCCCGAAGCAGTAGCTCCAGCAGCTTTTAATCCTGAGATCTGATCGCGGCTTCCACAAACACTTGCCTCTCCTGGCAAGTATTTTACCTGTCACAGTCGAGGACGGCTGAGCCAGGTATTTGTGGAAACCGTCCTGAAACCATACCTGGCTTGCGAGCCCATACCTCCCCCTCCTGCAAGGGGGAGTTTACCTTTACATAAGTACCTCCACGATAGAAACGTAATGGGTAGGGAAAGGGTGATTCACGAGGCCGCGCCGCTGCAAACCCCAGAATTCGCACTTCCGCTAGTCAGCATGATATTTCTATCGCGGGCCCACTTAGCTGTCTTTCCTACTTGCGCACTTCACTGACGTGGCCGCCCGTCCAGGTGGCTACGGTCTTGGCTGGGACAGAGGATTCATAACCCCCCGATGGCTCCATCTTTGTGAAGAGCACCCTAAACAGGAGGACTCCCCGGTCTGGCAACCGGGGAGCGGTACATGAAGCGTCTGGCATCTGAATACTAACATGTAGCATTTTTCGTGTCAACACTTTGCGTAAAATATCTTACATTGCGCAAAATGTAAAACTAAAAAACTATCATTTGTTTCTTTTTATATTTACGTTTTGCAAAACATCGGTATCTATACGCCAGTCGGCAAAAGCCTCGGCAAAGCGGGCCTCGAGGGCCCCTTCTACCTCTTGAACAAAGCGCCGATAACGCTTTACAAGCTCCCGGGCTTCAACCGTGAGGGTACTACCCCCCCCTCCTTCCCCTCCGGAGTGTCGTTCTAGCAGGGGAAAAGTGAGCCCCTCCTCAGCTTTGTTGAGCCTGTTCCAAGCCCCACGATAACTAAGTCCGATGGCCTTAGCCCCCGCCTTGAGGCTACCCTGCTCTGCTATGGCGACCAACAGCCGCAAGGTGCCGGGCCCCAGCAGAAAGTCACCCGAATCTGACTCGAGCCAGAACTTTGTTTTGAGTCGCATACTATAACGTTACCGCGAAGAGGAAAATCGCACCAACTGCCAATATACATTCGGGTGCTTTCCAAAAGATAGAAAAGCCTTCCAGCGGTTTGGCCCAAGTCAGCAGACGGTCTGCCTCAGCGTATACCGCTATGCTGTTAGGCAGGACGGTTTTATGCCCCAGCGCTACATTCCTCCCCCTACCCCGCAGTATGCCCTCGAGTCCGGCCCCATCCTGCTCAAGGATGGGCGCACCGCCACCCTGCGGCCTGCCCGGCCCGAGGACCGGGAGCTGTTTGTGGAATTCCTGGAGCGCCTCTCGCCCCAGGCCCGTACCTTCCGATTTTTCTCCGAGGTGCGCCCCGAAACCGCCGCAGACCTGCTGCTTCGCAAGCCTGCCGACGAAGACAAAGTCACCTTGGTGGTGCTCTCGGGCGACCCCGAGCGCATCATTGCTACCGGCGAGTATGTGCAGGAGGGGCCGGGTTCTACCTCCGCTGAGGTAGCTTTCCTGGTGGATGACTGGTATCAAGGCAGGGGGCTGGGGTCGCTCTTGCTCGAGCGGCTGGCTTTGATTGGAGTTCAGCGGGGCATTCGTCGTTTCCATGCTTTCACCCTGGCTGAAAACAAGCAGATGCTGGATGTGTTCAAGGCCAGCGGCTTCAAGGTGGAGTCCCACGCCGACTCTGGCGAGGTCGAGGTCAGCTTTGAGATTGAACCCAGCCCGGAAATGGTCGCCAAGTTCGAGCTGCGCGAGCGGGTGGCTACGGTGGCTTCGCTCATGCCGGTCTTGCGCCCAAAAGGGGTGGCCGTGGTGGGCGCCTCCCGCGACCCCAGCAGCGTGGGCTATCAGGTTCTGGAGCACCTGGTGCTCAACCGTTTCCAGGGCCCGGTCTATCCCGTCAATACTGCCGCCACTCCTGCGGCGGGCGAGGTTCCGGTAGTGGGCTCGATGCTGGCCTACACCTCCATCAAGGCCGTGCCGGGGCCCATAGACCTGGCCATCATCACCACGCCGCGCGAAAAAGTGCAGGAGGCCGCTGAGGCCTGCGGGCAGCGGGGGGTGCGGGCTTTGATGGTGGTCACCACCGACATGGATACCCAGCAAATCAAAGCGCTGGTGGCAACCTGTCGACACTATGGTATGCGCCTTTTGGGGCCGGGTTCGCTGGCCCTGATGAGCACCAGTCCGGAGGTGCAGCTTTGTGCGGGGCTAGCCCCAAAGTTGCCGCTTCGGGGCCGACTGGCCATGTCGAGCCAGAGCGGGGCAGTGGGATTGGCCGTGCTCGAGTACGCCCGCGAGATGGGCCTGGGGTTCTCGAACTTCGTCTCGCTAGGGGCCAAGGTAGATATCTCCTCCAACGACCTGCTCCAGTACTGGGAGGAAGACCCCGCCACCGGGCTGATCCTCTTGTATGTGGAGTCGTTCGGCAACCCCCGGCGTTTTGCGCGGCTGGCAAGGCGGATAGGGCGGAAAAAGCCCATTCTGGCCGTGCGGCCAGGCCGCGACCCGGTGGTAGAGGCCCTGTTCAAACAAGCGGGGGTGGTGCGGGCGGAAAATCTGGAGGAAATGTTTGATATTGCCGCCGTGCTGGCCCACCAGCCCTTACCGGAAGGCACTCGCGTCGCCCTCTTGAGCAATGCTTCGGGGCCGGCGAATCTGGCCTGGGAGGCGCTCGAGACGGAGGGCCTGACCGCTGAGGTGCGCGACCTGGGCTCGAGGGCCTCTGCCCAGGATTACCTGCAAGCAGCCAGAGAGCTTCTGGCCGGCGGCTACGACGCAGCCATTGCCTTATTCGTTCCGCTGGGCTATGCCACCCTGGACGAGGTGGCCGAAGCCCTGCGCACAGCCTTCCACGAGGCCAGGGGACAAGGGGTGAACATCCCCGTCCTGACCTGTTTCATGACCGCCGGGCGACCCCGGGTGCGGCTCGGCGAAGAACAGGTGCCCTCGTACCGCTTCCCCGAGTCGGCGGGCAAGGCCCTGGCTGCCGCCTACGCCTATGCCCGGTGGCGCAAAAAGCCGCCGGGGGAAATCCCCGACCACGGGGTGCAAGAAGACGAGGCTCGAGCCCTGGTAGCCAGCCTCAAGGGCGCTTTGAACAAAGCCCAGACCGCCCAACTGCTGAGGTATTTTGGCCTGGAGACAGGCTTCACAGCAGAGGGGATTGCCCTGGCCCTGCGGGTCAAGGGCGACCCTTTGTTTGGCTCGGTGCTGACGCTGGCCCTGACAGGGCTGCCGCTGGGCGAACAGGCCCTGGGCATCCGTATTGCCCCCCTCAACGATAGCGAAGCGCTGGAAATGCTCGAGCCCCTGTCTGGCAAGGCCCACCTGGAAAGCTTGCAGGACATTCTGCTACGGGTCTCAAGATTGGTCGAAGAACTACCCGAGGTTGAAAGCCTCGAGCTGTCCCTGCGGGCTACTCCCGAAAACACCGCCGTCACCGAGGCCCAGGTTCGGCTCAGAGGCTAAGTACCTCCCGTCTATGTTTTGGATAATGGCATGATCGAAAATCATTCGGGTATTGCGCCCGTAGCATGATTTTCTATCACAGCCTGGATTCATCTCTAGACCTTATACGGGCGCAACTTAGAAGGAAGAGACTGAAAAAAACCTGGCCAGCAAGCCAGGCATCACGTCAGCGACCCTACGGGTCATACCACTGCAAGGCCGGGTTGTCCACCCGGATTTCCCCCCGCGCCAGGGCCAGCAGGCGCTCGCGGGGCCAGCCTGCCTTCTCGTTGGCCGCCGCTATCTCGGGGGGGTAGCTCCCAGCTAGTGGGGGCAGGCCCAATCGAAGCCCGCAGGCCGGTCAGGGAGTGGTGGTCGGGAGAGTAATAGTTGCTGCCCTGGTAGCTCACCCCAAGCTGGCCCTGGGCGTCCAGCCAGTAGAGCACCCAAGAGCCGCCGCTGCGGGTCTCGGTATAGACCGTCAGGCCCATCAGCACCCAGCCGTCCAGTACCAGGGGCACCTCGTAGGCGGGGTCGTCAAACTCATCGTAAGGGCGCGGGGGCGGCTCGCGCCCGGTCGCACGGGCTGCCGCCTCGGCTATAAGCATGGTGATGCGCTGTTGCGCCCACACCTCGATTTCCTCCAGGCTCAGGCGGTGGTTATAGGTGGCCTGCGCCAGGAATCGGTTAGCGCTGGGGGCGCTGTGATAGGCCGGTGGGAAGATGCCGCGTAACATATACCCTCTTCGTAGCAAAAAATCATTCGGCGTCGAAAATATCATCGGCAGCTACCTGGGAGTATTGAATCCAGGGGGCGATGTCGGGGGTCATCACCAGGCGCGGGCCGGGCTTGCTCAGGTCATGTGAGACGTAGTGCACGCCCTCGGGGGTGGCGGTCAGCCAACTGCACTTTCGGCTCATTCCTAACGACCGGTGCGAAGATTGCGGGGTTTGCGGCTGGTGGAGTTGAGGCTGTCGGCCTCGGTGAAAAAAGCCTTGGAAAACCAGCGGGCTTCTTGAACTTTAAAGGAAGTTACGAGCCGCTTCAGACGGGCCTCGAGCTGCTCTAGCTGAGCTAGCAACTGGGGGGTGCGAATATCGGGGTGACCCTGCAAGGTAGCCCGGATTGGCTGGACGGCCTCGAGCAGAACCTGGGCCTGACTGGGGCCCTCCAGGTCGCTTAGCCTGGCGTACAGGTGTCGCAGTTGGGCCACAGCTCGCTCAAAGGCCACTTGCCGATAATCGGGGCCCGTCGGCGCGGGTTCGGGCAAGGTCAAACGATAGTGCTCCCGCCCTCCGGGCAGTTGCACCACAGCTTCCAGGGTGGGCACCTCCGAAAGGGGCTCGAGCTGCAACAGCAGGGTGCGCACCTCCCCCGGTGCCATCGGGCCCAGGTAGCCCTGCCCCCCTTCCCATACCCCCAGCAAAGGGGTCGCCCTGGCCCCCAGGAGTATCAGTTCAACCCCATCCAGCACTGTTCCCCGCAAAAAGGCCAGCTCCTCCAGGAGCGCCTGGGTAAGCTCTGGAGCAGCCTCATCGGGCAAAAACAGATGGGTGCCGCCGCCTACCTCAGCCATAAACGAGAGGAGGGCTTCGTTGTAGCCAAGCCCAATGCCAACTGTGCTGGTGTACACCCCTCGTTGCGCTGCCTGGAGCACCTCGGCCGCAATGGCCTCGGGCTGGGTCAGGCCTCGATTAGCCTGTCCATCGGTTAGCAGCAGCACCGCCCGCAGTCGCCCTTTTTGCGGGGTCAGCATCTGCTGGCCCATCTGCCAGCCTCGAAAAAGGTCGGTGCTTCCCTGGGCAACCAGGGCATCCAGAAAAAACCGGGCCTCCGCAGGCCCAACCCAGCCCTCAGAGCGCAAAACGCCATCGTTGAACGCAACCAGGCCCAGACGCACCTCCTGACCGTCCAGGGCTTTGAGGATTCCCTCGGCGGCTTCCCTAGCCGCCCGCAGGCGGGAACCGGACATGCTGCCCGAGCGGTCTATCACCAGCGCTAAGTCGAGCCGGCGGGCCTGCACCCCTTCCTGGGGAGCTTTGATCTCCACCCGCAAGAGATCCTGGCCGTCGGCCGTCTATCAATGCCCGTTGTGTACGAATCTGCGTCATGTTTACCTCCAAAGACAGTATCCCGACATCCACTTTTTCGTCCGGCGGAAATTTGGGGGTACGGTTTCTTGATTTTGTTCAGAGTGATTTGGATCAGTCGTCCAGCACAGGTTTTTTGCCTACAAAGATGCTCCAGTCCTCCTCGCCGTCTTCCGAAACGGCCAGGTGGTAGTGAACGGGCTCGAGGTCCTTCTCACTCAGCAGATATTCCACAGGGGCCACAAAGGCCCACCGAAGCCGCCCGTCCTGGCGAATCAGCCCGCGCGGCTTGTGGTCGGGCCGCACGATCAGCACCAGCCGCCCCCCCGGTTTGAGCACCGGCAGGGCGTGCTCGAGGTGGCCTGAAAGCCAGTTGGCGTAATCGGTCTCGGGGTGCTCGTGCGTTTTCGGGTCAAAGACATTCTGCGCAAACCAGGCAAAGGTGGGGGGGTGGAGTACCAGCAAATCGGCCACTTCTTCGCCCAGGGCTTCGACCAGGTCGGCAATGTCGAGCCGCTTGACCAGACCATTATCGCCCTTCAGGTCGCTCCCCCAGGCCTGGCGGCCCAGCTCGAGGGCTTTTTGCACCACCGTTCCCTTGCCGGCCATGGGGTCTACCACCCACTCCCCCGGCTGGCTGTAGCGCTCCACCAGTACCTCGGCAATTGTGGGGTTCAGGCCCTCGAGCGCACGCAGCCGCACATCGGTCGGAAAAATCCAGACCGGCCGGGTCGCCCAGTTGGGCAGCGCCCGCCGCTTGACCAGCAGGCTGCGCCAGGCGCGCGCTTTGGCTGCTTCCTGGAGCTGGGCCAGTTCCAGTTCACGCCTGCGGTAGCGGCTTTGCAGCTTTTGTAGCTCGGCAAAGCTGGCCCCGGCAGCCAGCATCTCGCGCAGGAGGGGGCCCAGGGGCGGCTTCGCACAGGCCAGGGGCAGCACCGTGTAGCGCAGGTGCTTGGCGCTGCCCAGCCCGAGCCGGTGGGTAAACGCCGCAAAGGAAGCCTGATCCAGCCCCAGCAGGGCCTCCGCGGTCTCCGGGTCGCTGGCTTTGGGCCGGCCCAGATAGGCCCGGCCCACCTCTAACACCCTCTGGTAAACCTGATAAGCCTTTGGCATACAGGTTCATTTTGCCGCTCGAGCGATTTCTGTTCGACAGAAAAAGCGCCCCAGCTAAGCTCCCCAACATAGAGGCCGAGGTCGGAAGTGGCGAAGCGCCACGGCTTTCCCAGAGAGGTAAACCCGTGCAAAAACCCACCCCTCCCAAGTTTGTCTGGCGCGACTGGGCGATTGAAGACCCCCTGACCCATGAGGCGGCCCGCCGCTACGGGGTGTCGCCCTACGACGCCACGGTGTACTGGCACGGCTGGCTGTGGCGCTACGATGGCCGCGAGTACCAGCCCATCAGCCCGGCCAGTGAGGACGATTTCGACCCGACGGTACGTCGCCGCCTGGAGCACTGGCGCAAGACCGGCCTGATGCCGCTCGACAAGGATGACCCCGCGCAGGTCGAGGCGGCGCGGGAGCAGTGGCGCAAGCGGGTCTGGAGCGCCCCCAACCCCTGGTAGGGCCGTAGGCTCACTCGATCACGATTTTCTCGAGGCCAATCTCCGGCCTGGGGTACTGCATCTTGAGGCCTTCCAGGGTTTCGACCAGGATGCTACTCACCAGCCAGTTGCGATACCAGTTCTTGTTGGCCGGTATCACGTACCAGGGGGCGTACTCGGTACTGGTCTCGCGGATGGCATCCTCGAAGGCTTCCTGGTACTGGTTCCATAGTTTGCGGTCGTCAAGGTCGCCCTTGCGGAACTTCCAGCGTTTCTCGGGGTTGTCCAGCCGCTCTTGCAGGCGTTCGCGCTGCTCGTCCCTGGATATGTGTAAAAAGAACTTGAGGATGGTAGTACCCTCGTCGGCCAGCATCCGCTCAAACTCGCGGATGTGGCGGTAGCGCTTCTGCCAGACCGCTTGGGGCACCAGGTTCTTGACCCGCACGACCAGCACATCTTCGTAGTGCGAGCGATTGAAAATTACCAGCTCACCCTTGCGCGGCACCTGCTGATGCACTCGCCAGAGGTAGTCGCGGGCCAGCTCATGCTCAGTGGGCACACCAAAGCTGGCCACCCGCACCCCGCTGGGGTCTACCCCGTCGAAGACCACCCGGATGGTGCCATCCTTGCCGCCTGCGTCCATGGCCTGCAACACCACCAGCACCTTGTGCTTACCTTCGGCAAAGAGCAGCTCTTGCAGCTTTTCCAGCTTTTTGTTCAGCGCTTCCAGCGCCACCAGGGCTTCCTGTTTGCCGCCTTTGAAGGCGCTGGTGTCATCGGGGTCGAAATGCTCGAGGCGAAATGAACCGTTGGATTCGATGCGGTACTGTTTCATGAAAGCTCCTTTGCAGGGGATTCTATGCCAGAGAGCAACGGATGAGCAAAGCACCCCAGGGCCTGGCCCATCAGGAAGACTTTGAACGTGCCACTTTCCCTCTCCCCACTGCGGGAGAGGGTGGCGACCCCGCACACGGACTTGATACCCCTATTGCCATCAGGAATTCTGCTATCAGCACCCCATGTCGCCGGGTGAGGGGTTGATACCAAATCATCACTGCAGAGGATGAAGACCGCCCTTAAGGCTGGTTTCAGCTTGGCAGGCTATGTTCATAGCCAGGAGTTTTTCATGGCTCGAGCACTAACCTATTCCCAGGCCACCCACCTGCTGCGCCGCGCCGCCGCACGTGGGCGCAAGGAGGAAGCCCAGCAGCTGGTGGAGGTGGGCCTCGAGGGCGCAGTGGATTATTTGCTGCGTGACCCGGCCCCCGCCCCTGCTTACACCACCGCTGCCACCCGCAACGAACGCGCCCAGCAGCACCGCGAAATCAGCCAGCGCTGGCTGAACCACTGGCTCACCACCCCCACCCCTGCCGCCGAGCGACTGGTGCTGTTCTGGCACGGCCACCTGACCTCGGAGTTCCGCGAGACCATGGGAGCCCAGGGGATTGACTTCTGGAACCAGTTTGCCACCTTCCGACAGTTGGGCTATGGGCCCTACGGCGAACTCCTGAAGGCCATCGCCAAAAACCCGGTCATGCTCCTTTATCTCAACAACGCCCAGAGCCGCAAGGAGCACCCCAATCAGAACTGGGCGCGGGAGCTGCTCGAGCTCTACACCGTCGGCCCCGGCCACTACAGCGAGCAGGACATCCTGGAAGCGGCCCGGGCTTTTACCGGCTGGACGGTGCGGCTGCCCGGCAACCAGCGCCCCCGTGAGGCCAGCGCCAATGTAGCCTTTGAGTTTGTCTTCAACCGCAATTGGCACGACCCGGGCGAGAAAACCTTCCTGGGCAAGCGCATCAAAACCGGCGACGAGGTGCTGGAAATCCTGATCGCCCACCCCAAAACCTACGAGTTTGTGGGGCGAAAGCTGCTTAAGTTCTATCTATGCCCCGAACCGCCCGAGCCGCTGGTACAGGAAGCCGCAGGGGTTTTCCGCAGCAGCGGCACTCGCGAATTCTTGCGCTGGCTCTTCACCCGCGACGAGTTCTACAGCCCGCAATACCGCAACGCCATCATCAAAAGCCCCCTGGAATACCTGGTGGGGCTGTGGTATGCCGCCGGGGTTACGGCGTTGGATTTCGAGGGGCGGCCCGGGCGTGGGCTTTACCTGGCCCTGGCTGCTATGGGGCAAATCCCCTTCGACCCCCCCACCGTAGCGGGCTGGGATGGCGGCCTATCCTGGCTCGCCGAGTCGCCCTTCCTGAACCGCCTCAATGTGCTGGCGGGCTTTGCGGGCCGGGAGCGCCGCCTCGATTTAGAGGTCTTTATGGACGACGCCAGTGGCGCGCTGGCCCTGGTAAAGCCAGAAGCCCAGCTACTCTAGCCGGACGAGGTTTCCATGAACCGACGCGACTTCATCCAAAAATCCCTGTTGACACTGGCCCTGGGGCAGGGTGCGCCCTCGTTGCTTTCCAAAACCGCTCTGGCAGCGCAGTCTAGGGACAGAATCCTGGTGGTCGTCAACCTGTTCGGTGGCAACGATCAGCTCAACACCCTGGTTCCCTACCGCAACGAACTCTACTACCGCCTGCGCCCCAATATCGCCATCAAGCGCGAAGAAGTGCTGGATTTGGGTGCCAATGGGCAAAAACTGGGCCTCCACCCCGAACTTAGGCCGCTGATGCCGATGTGGAACAACGGCGAACTGGCCATCATCCCGCAAGTAGGCTACCCCAACCCCAACCGCAGCCACTTCATCTCCACTTCCATCTGGCACACCGCCGACCCCAGCCGCAGGCAAGAAACCGGCTGGCTGGGCCGCTGGGGCGACCTCCAGGACGACCCTTTCTGCGATACCTTTCTGGGCGGAGCCACCCCCCAGGCCCAGATGGGGGAACGGCGTAGCGCACCGGCCATCAGCAGCATAGATGCCTTCAGCATTCGGCTGCCCCAGCAGTTCGAGGAAGCCTTCAACAAGGAGGCCCGCCTGACCCGCAGCGGCGCCGCCGAGGAGGTGCGCCAGGCCATGCTCTCGTTGCGTGGCGCCCTGGACAAAATCGGACAACTGCGCGAGGTCAGGAACCGCGCCCAGTACCCCGACAATGCCTTTGGCCGAAGCATGGGGGATATCGCCCGCATGATTGCGGGGGGGCTGGGCAGCAGCGTCTACTACACCACCCTGGGCGGCTGGGATACCCACGCCGGCCAGCCCCCGCGTCAGGCCGAGCTCCTGGGCTATGTGGCCCAGGCCGCTGCCGCCTTCCGGGCCGATATGAAGGCCATTGGTCGGGATAAGGACGTAATGATTGTGGTTTTCAGCGAGTTTGGGCGGCAGGTCGCCGAAAACGCCTCCTTTGGCACCGACCACGGAGAGGGTGGGCTAATGTTTGTGCTCGGAGGGGGCATAAAGGGCGGGCTGTTCGGGAGCGAGCCCGACCTGGAAGACCTCGAGCTGAACGCGCTCAAATACAAGACCGACTTCCGCAACGTCTACGCCACGGCCTTGCAATGGATTGCCGCCAACCCACGTCAGGTGCTAGGAGCAGATTTCAGCCCAATAGCCTTGATGTGAATCTGGGTAGCACGGCTTTGTGGGGCACACAGGACATAACCTGGAATGGACAACGAAAACCGTCCCCCACCGTGAGAGGGTAGGGGCAAAGGGAAACAGATTGGACGATACCCGAGCAACAAATGTGCCTTTCTTTGCGCCATTCTCCGCAGCTATTCGGGTAAGATGCCCCCATTTGGCCAAGAAAAAGGCTTTTATCGTTTTCCCCTTTCCCGCTCCCCTTGCGGGAGAGGGTGGCGACTGCGCCGGCCAGTAAGGTGCTTTTTTGGCAAAGTACAACAATTCTGGCGGTAACCGCTGTCGCCGGGTGAGGGGTTGAAGCGACGATGCCCAGGCAAATGATAAGAGCCTGGCCAAGAAATTATGTTTTTGACATAAAAGCCTCGATAGGGTATAATGATTCGTTGGATATAAAGCGCGACCCAGGCGCTTTTTTTGTGCCGAAAACGAAACAGGAGATATTGAATGTCCCAAGTCCTACCAATTGAAATCACCGACGAAGTCAAACAAAGCTTCATCAACTACGCCATGTCGGTCATCGT
>CALFDH010000060.1 GCA_937950405.1 uncultured Meiothermus sp. | reverse complement strand
AGGAGCATCCGGCTATCGGGAATTTGTGCAGCCATCTGCCGTGCATCGGCAGGAGGGGTCAGGGTGTCCTCTTCCCCTACCAGTATCAGCGCCGGAACCGCCATATCCGCCAGCAACGGCGCCGAGTCGGGGCGCTCGGCCAGCCCTTTGAGGCTGGCAATGGTCTTGGCCGGGTCGGCAGCCAGCAGGGTCTGGCGCACCTGCTCCACCAAAGCCGGGTTCCGGGTGCGTGTACTCTCGCCAAGGTGGCCCGGCAACAAGGCCTCGGGCAAAAAACCCGTTCCTTCCTGCTGAATTCGCAAGGCCATCTGGGCCCGAGCCGTTTTTTGTTCAGGGGTATCGGGGGTGGCCCGGGTATCGGCCAGCACCATCCCAAGGAAGCGCTCGGGCTCGAGGTTCCACAAACGAAAGATGACGTAGCTCCCCATGGAAAGCCCTACAAACACCGCCTTCTCCCAGCCCCGGTTGTCCATTTCCACCAGCACATGAGCCGCCGCACTTTCCAGGTTCTCGTGACCTAAAATCTCAGGCACCAGGACGGGATTCCCCTTCACGACCTCGAGCTGCCCCTCCCACATGGCCGGGCCATAAGGAAAGGCATGGAGAAAGATCACCGGAATAGACATATCCAAAGCATAGCCGAAAGCCCAAAGCCAAAGGCTGAGACACCAGGGCGTTGGGTACCTTTCAGTTTGGCACAGCTTGGAAGCACACCTGCAACCTGGAATCAGGTTTCTTGGGCCAAACCCTTCAGGGCCGCCTGGTACAGCTTTTCAATGTCCGTCTCGCCGGTCTCCAGTTGCCATTCGTAGGCGGCCTCGAGCATCCGGCTGAACGCCTTTCCCGGCTTGTGGCCCCGCGCAATCAGGTGGCGTCCCAGCAAAACCGGCCTGATCGGCACCGGCTGCGGTTCAAAAAACCGCCAGGACTCCCGAGGCCGACGCTCGCCTCCGTCGGCCTCGTACAGGGCTTTCAAGGCGGGCAAATATGGCCAGGCCTGGGCCTGGAACCTGCGAATAGCGGCTGGCGTAGGCCTGCTAAAGACCGGCACCATGTGCAAAGCCGTGGTCACCACCAGCTCGTCGCGCAGGTGGTTGGGCAGGCGCAGTTCGCGGGCGATGCGGGGTATCAGCATGGCCCCTACCCGCTCATGGCCATGAAAGCTGTACCAGCCCTCGGGCTTCCAGCGGGCGGTATCTTTCTTGCCGATGTCGTGCAGGAGGGCGTGCCAGCGGATCGGGGGCGGAGCCCGGTCAACCACCTGAAGCACGTGGGTCAGCACGTCCCCCTCGGGGTGCCAGCGGGGGTTTTGCAAGAGCAGGTGGGTATCTTCAAACTCGGGAATCAGGCGCTGCAGGATTTCCAGGTCGTACAGATAGCGCACAAAGCGGCTGGGCGTGCCGTTCTGGAAGGCCTTATCAAACTCGGCGGTCACGCGCTCGATGGCTACATGCGAAAGCACTTCCGGGGCGGCTCTTTGCGCTGCTTGCAGGGTGTTTTGCTCAATCTTGAAGCCATACCGCGCCGCGAACCGGCCTGCCCGGATCACCCGCAGGTAGTCCTCGCGGAAACGCTGGCCGGGGTCGCCCACCGCCCGCAGCACCCCCGCCTCGATGTCCTGCTGCCCTCCGTAGGGGTCAATCACCCGCCCTTCGGCATCCATGGCAATGGCGCCGATGGTGAAGTCGCGCCGGGCCAGGTCTTCTTCGATGCTCTGCCCCCACTGGACCCTGGCCTTGCGCCCGAAGGTTTCGACATCCCGCCGAAAAGTGGTGACCTCGTAGGGGTGACGGTCAATCAGCACCGTAACGGTGCCGTGCTCAATGCCGGTAGGAATGGCCTCGAGGCCATGGGTTTGGGCCAGGCGCAGGGTTTCTTCGGGCGGTGCAGAGGTAGCAAAGTCCAGGTCTTCGGGCTCGAGTCCCAGCAAAATGTCGCGCACCGCCCCCCCCACCAGGTACAGGTGGGGCAAGAAGGAGAGCCTCTGCAACACCTCGCGATAATCCATGCCTAGACCAAGGACTGAGCGTAGCACTTGGCTCCTTGATTGCCAAGGTAGACTTGACTTGCTTATAAGACAACTTTATTGTTGTCTTGATAGGAGATCAAACTAAAGACAGGGGCTGCCGGGGGTGGGCGGTGGTGATACCATTGTGCACATCCTCCTGCTCAACCTGCGCCTTAAACCCCCGGAAAGGCAGCGGCTTTGGAAGAGTCGGTGTAGTTGTTTGCTGAAGGTTGCACCCTCTCCTTGCAGACGTAGAATCGACAAACCACCTTACGCAAATCAGCCACTGCGGTTATGTGTAGAGCATGAACCGACGTGCATACCCATCGGACGTCAGTGATGAGGAATGGGCCCTGGTGCTGCCCTATCTGACCCTCGCTCCGCTGGAAGCACCCCAGCGCAAGTACGACCTGCGCGAGGTGTTCAATGCCCTGCGCTGGATGGTCAGAACCGGCGCCCAGTGGGACTACCTACCCCATGACTTCCCGCCCCCCCATATCGTTCAGGCCCAGGCCTACCGCTGGATGAACCGGGGGGTCTTCGAAGACCTGGTTCATAACCTGCGCATGACCCTGCGAATGCTCCAGGGCAAAGCCGCCCATCCCAGCGCTGCCATCTACTACCAGCTCTGCGCGTGAGCGGCGCTAAACACGCCCCTCCCTTGCCGCGCCAGGGGGCGCGTCCGAGGGACTTGTATATCGCTTTTGGGTCGCTTCTGGGCAGATTTGGTATACGATGCCCGCACCCTACAGTCCACCCCGCAAAGTGGGGAGCGGGCCGGGTATGACGGGCACAAGCGACCTGGCGGTCGCTGAAGCGAGCCTACTGGCGGTCGCTGAAGCGAGCCTACTGGCGGTCGCTGAAGCGAGCCTTCTGTGTGTGGTCAAGGTGGAGGGGGCCAAACGAGGATTCGTCCTGCTACCGAAGCGTTGGGTGGTGGAACGTTCGTTTGCCTGGACATCCCGGTTTCGCAGGCTGGCGCGGGGCTATGAGCGGCTGGCTGAGACCTTACGAGGCTGGCACTGGTTGGCTTTCTCGATTCTGATGACGGCGAAAACTGTGGAGCTTTTACGAACAGCTAGTTATACCAGATTCGGTTAGTTCGCCACCATTCGGTGACGAACTAACCCGACCGAAGGGAGTACTCTAGGATTCAAAAAGATAGCCTCTGGATTTTTTGTTTAGGATTACTATCTTTTTGAATCCGGTATTAGCAGGTTCTAGCAGACTCGCCGCTGGAAGACAGCAACGCGGTTGCGATGGCTTGGGTAAGACGCCCCTACGGAGCACAACAGCAAGCCCAAGAATCTCACGCGCGTTCCCGCCACGCCGTGGAAGCGCGTGGGAGTGTTAATGGGTCAGCTTCAGGTGGGCTCTAGCTGCTTGCTTGGTTAACTGCCCGTCCAGGGTGGCCAACCCTTCCCCTCGCTCCTGGGCGCTGACCAATAGAAAGGCGTCCACAAAACTGAGCCCTCCCCGGCCCGCTTCCGCCAGCGCCTGGCGTACCGCCTCTTCTTCCAGCATCTCCATGCCTTCCCGGTTGAACAGTTCCTCCAGAGCCTGGGTCACCTCCGCCCTGGGTAGCTTGTAAAAGGAGCGTAGGGTGTAGAAAGCCTCCGCTACCACCAGGGGGTGAACCCGCAGGGTGTATTTGCCCGCTTCGGCCCCCCGGAAAACCTCGAGGGCTTTCTGGGCCAGCTCAGGGGGGTCGCCGGTCAGAAGGCGCAGGACGAGACTGGTGTCCAGCCAGAAGCGCCCTACTTCTCCCGCGCCCACGCGCCCTCCCGCACTCGCCGCTCTTCCGCTTCGCCGGGAAAGGAAACCTCGCTCCGGAGGCGGCCCCGCAGGGTCTCGAGGGGTACCTTGCGTCGGGGTTTGAGCCGCACCTCTGTACCCCGGATTTCAAACACCACTTCCTCTCCTAGCCCAAGACCCAGGGCTTCCCGCACTCGCTTAGGTAGAGTGATCTGACCTTTACTGCTAATCCGACTCTTTACCATAGCCATGTTCAATTTACATTATCCGATTTGGCCAAACCGCACCGTAATGCCCAAAGCAAGGATATCCGCACCTGGGATCGTGCAGTACCGCAATGGAGTTCCCCTGGGACATTTAGAGCCTGCTAAAATGCTGCCGACATTCAACTCAAATGGCGATTTACCCCCAGGCGTTCACTCGGCCAGTTGGCAAGAAGAAAGGTTTGGCTATAACAAGCGACGTAAAAAGCTTCTTCGAGGTTTGAAAATGGCGCTCGAGAATCTCAAACAAGCAGGCTGCAAGAGGGTGTACCTGAACGGTAGTTTTGTGACTACCAAAGACCTGCCTGGGGACTTCGATGCCTGCTGGGAGCCAGGTGGCATAGATTTCGACAAACTTGACCCCGTTTTGCTCGAGTTTTCCAACAAACGCTCCGCCCAGAAAGCCAAGTATGGCGGGGAGCTTTTTCCGGCAACTGCGGATGCAATAGGCGACGGAACTCCGTTTATCGCGTTTTTTCAATCGGCCCGGGGCGGTGGGCGCAAGGGTATCGTAGCCATCGACCTGAAAGAAGATTTTGCATGAAGATAGAGAACGAGCGCGATTACAGAATCACTGGAGCCTGGCTCAGGCGCTTTGAGCAGAGCCTGGAGCGGCTGCAAACTGCACCTTTGGAAGATGAGCACCCTAAGCTGCGACAGGCTCGACTGGATGCACTAAAAAGCCAGATTGAAGATTTGCGTCAGCAGATGGCCGAATACGAGGCCCTGCGGGAAAAGCAGGTGCCCTCGACAGGTGTGCACTCCCTCGAGGAGTTACCCGATGCGCTCATCAAAGCACGAATCGCTGCGGGCCTTACGCAAGAACAACTCGCAGAACGTTTGCATCTCAAGAAGCAACAGATCCAGCGCTACGAAGCCACGCGCTATGCTTCAGTGAGCCTCGAGCGGCTGATAGAGATAGCCAATGCACTGGGCATCAAAATCATGGCCGAGATTGTCTTTGGTCAATAGCTTGAGTACTCTTCTTTTGAGCCATCCGACTTCAAGAAAGCCTTGTCTTGGACAGAACAGTGGCCGCCCATCCAGACGGTCAAGTCGGTAAAAATCACAGTAACACCTGCGGAGTGTGTTGCCAGAGCGGTGCTACCCCAGCAGACTCCGTAAATCCTCCGCGGAAAGCCCTCGAACACCCCCCAGCACAAAGCACTCCTCCTCGAGCAACCCCGGCCAGTCCTCTAGAACCTGAGCGAAGTTTTCCTCTGAACCGGCCTGGGAGGCATGGGCCAGCACCGCGGCCCGGATGGTCTCGGCGTAGGGTCGTACGTCCACGCAGAGCGCCACCGAGCAGGCCGAAACCCCGTAGCGCTCGGGGTCAAACTTGGTCCTGGCTACCTGTTCCTTGAGGCGCACGGGGAACAGCAGATACTTGGGGGGTTCGGGCATCACGTTGCCCGCCCGCCAGAACGCCCCCAGGGTAGCCCGGTGCAGGTGAATGTGGTCTGCGTGCCCGTAGTAGCCCTGCGGGTCAAAGCCAATCATCACCTGGGGGCGAATTTGGGCGATGTGCGCCAGTAAAACGTCCTCCACCTGTGGCAGGTCCTGGTGCATGAAGCCCTGGGGGTTGGCCTGGGCCACCTCGAGCGGATAGCCGGAGTCCTGGTAGTCCAGCAGAATGGGCGGGCGTAGGCCCAGAATGGCACAGGCAGCCTCGAGTTCCTTCTCGCGCAGCCGACCCCTGGCCTCCCCTTTGGGGTAGCACGTTTCATCAATAGCGGGATGCCGAATGCGGCCCTGCTCGCCTCGAGTTGCACAGATCAGGTACACCTCGTGGCCCTGCGAGGCCAGCTTGGTTAGGGTTCCAGCGCAAAAAAACGATTCGTCGTCGGGGTGAGCAAAAACAGCCAGTACACGCATGGCACCCCAGTCTACCCCTGTCCGGTGAGCACTAACCAGGCATTTGTCGTGTTCCCGGGAAGAACCTGGCCAGAAATCGGGCTAATACCAGCTCTGCGCGTGAGCGGCGCTAAACGCGCCCCTCCCTTGCCGCGCCAGGGGGCGCGTCCGAGGGACTTGTATATCGCTTTTGGGTCACTTCTAAGCAGATTCGGTAAAAGTATCTCCGCGATAGAAACGTAATGGGCAAGGAAAGGGTGATTCACGAAGCCGCGCCGATGCAAACCCCAGAATTCGCACTTCCGTTGAGCAGCACGATATTTCTATCGCGGGCGCACTTAGACCCTTACCTTGTGCAGCTCGAGCAGCCCCCGCACCGGGTGCTTGCGGTCAATTTCCTGGATCAAGCGCAGCATGTACACCACCGCCGCCGCATCCCAGGCTTGCGGCCTGCAGGAAGCCGGATATGGCACCGGGGGCTCCCCCTCCTGCCTGGGATAGCCCCCCACCAGCTCCGGCAGGCGCCAGTCGTGCTGGGTCATAGCCAGGCGGAACAGGTTCTCGGCAGCTCGCAGGGCTTCCTGGTAAAAGCCATATCGCACCAGCCCGCCAATAAACAGAGCGTTGTCGTGCGGCCAGACCGAGCCGTTATGGTACGAGAGGGGGTTGTAACGCACCTCGCCCGCCCCCAGGGTTCGCACCCCCCAGCCGCTGTAAAGCGCCTCAGAGAACAGGGTCTGAACCAGTTGGGGCGCGACCTCGCCTGGCACGATACCGCTCCACAGCAGATGACCGGGGTTGGAGGTGAGGATGGCCATGGGCTTTTTCGCACCATCCAGGCCGGCTGCGTAGGTTTGGAGTTCCGGCAGCCAGAACTGCTGGTGAAACTGGGCTTTGAGGGTCTCTGCCCTGGCTTCCCAGGCCCCGGCTTGGCTACTTAGCGAGAGCGCCTGGTACAGCTCCGCTGCCGCCCGGTAGGCCATATAGGCATACCCCTGCACCTCGCAGACCGCAATGGCCCCCTGGGCCAGTGAGCCATCCTGGTGGCTTTGTGAGTCGTGCGAATCCTTCCAGGACTGCACCACATGGCCCCGGTCGGTGTTGGGGGCGTACTCCAGAAAGCCATCCTGGTCGGGGTCGGCGTAGTCGGTCATCCAGGTGAGGGCGGCCTCCCAGTGGGGCCTCAGTGTCTGTACCAGGGCCAGGTCGCCGGAGTCCTTCCAGTAACGGTGCAGCAGCACCACAAAAAGCGGGGTTGCATCTACCGTGCCATAGTAGCGTGCAAAAGGCACCTTTCCGCTGCGGGAGAGTTCACCCAGGCGCATCTCGTGGATAATCTTGCCGGGGGTTTCGTCTAGAAAGGCATTCACTTCAGTACCCTGGTATTTGGCCAGATAAGCCAGCACCCCCTGGGTGACTTCGCTGGCCCAGGGTTGCATCATGTAGGCCGTCAGCAGGGAGTCGCGACCAAAAGGGCAGACATACCAGGGGATGCCCGCCGCCGGGAAAAGCCCCTCGGGCAGCGAGAAGAGCAGGGCCCGCAGGTCGGTAATGGCCTGCTCCAGGACCCGCTGGCTGCGCCCGCTCTCCATGCGAAGCGGGAAACGCTTCTGCCAGTTTTCATAGCTGGGGAGTGCCGGGGTATGAGGTTCAAAGGGGCTCTCGAGGCGGCCCTCCAGGGTTAGCACAGCCTTCTCTTTTGGCGCAAGGGTCCACTTCCAGGTGTAGGTTTTTGCGTTGTCCCCGGTGGCCTGTTCCTGTGCCGGGAGGGGGTTGGGGGTGAGATGGGTCGCTACCCGCAGGCCATCCGGGGCGGTATATTCGAAGCCCTGGATTTGGCGCGAAACCTTGTGCCAGCCCTTGGCCTCAAACAGGTCGGCGAAGTCCGCCGCGGCCTCGAGGGCCACCTCCACCGTCTGGGGCTTCAGCGAGGTGTTCTCCAGCTCGAGCCGTTCGCTAAAGCCACCCCGCATTATCTGTAACTCCCGCCGCACCCCCACCAGCTGGTCGGGCCCCACAATCAGGCTCCAATGCTGCACCAGACGATCCGGGCGCAGCGTCTGTGAAACCAGCAAGCTAAAGCCAGGCAAGTTCCACAGATACCGGGAGAGGTAGCGGGTGTCGTGGCGATAGAAGCCGCGTTCGTCCTTGTCGGCCATTCCCTGATCCGACAAAACAGCGTAGGTATCGTCTTCTTTGAGCGGCAGCATGTAAAACCTCGCTGATAGCCCATGGCGCATGGCTGATAGCGTTTGCCCTAATGGCTATCAGCCGTCGGCATTGACAGCTAACCTTTCAAAGCGCTGGTCGAGACCCCCTCCACAAAGTAGCGCTGAAACACCACAAACAGAATGATAATGGGAATCATCGAGAGAAAGGCGCTGGCCAGCATCAAACCCCAGTCGCCCGCCACCCCGTAAGCACTACGGAAGAAGGAAAGGCCCAGGGGCAGGGTGTAGTTGGCCTGCTGGCCCGACAGCACCACCGCCGCCTTAAAGAACTCATTCCACATGCCCTGGAAGGTCAGGATGGTGAGGGCCCCTAGCGCGGGCGTGGCCATGGGGATGATGATGCGGAAAAAAGTGGTGATGGGGCTGGCCCCGTCAATCAGGGCCGCTTCCTCGATTTCGCGGGGGATGGACTCGAAAAACTGCTTCATGATGAAGACTGCCCCCGCCCCCACCGCACTCCAGACCACCATGCCCCACAGGCTGCCCAAAAGACCCAGGTCGCGCAACACCAGGTAGTTGGAGATGAAGATGGCCTGAGCCGGCACGGTCATGGTAAAGACCACAAAGGCAAACAAGTAGTTCTTGCCGGGGAAGTACATCCGGGCCAGGGCATACCCTGCCAGTGAAGCAAAAAGCAGGGTCGTCAGCACCACCGCCACACATACCAAAAAAGTGTTGAGCGTCCAGCGCAAAAAGAAGCTGGCCCCGGTGTTGGGGTCTCTGGCCTCGTTGAAGACCCGCACATAGTTGCGGAAGGTATACCCCAGAAAGCCAGGCGCTGCGCTGTCCCAACTGGCCACCCGCCCGCGGCGCTCGAGGCGGTTGGGGTCGAGGGTCGCCGAGTAATACACCTGCCCCCTGGGCGCTTCGATGTCCAGCGGCAAACGGGCCGCCCGGGGGCCCTGCCCCTCGTAGGTGATGGTAAAGCTATAGGTGATGATCTGGCCCGGCTGCCCTCCCACCACCGCTGAGCGGCGGCCTACTTCCTGCACCGCCGAAACCCTGGCGTACTGTGCCGCCTGCACTTCATCGAAAATGGCCCCCAGGCCCGCTCCAGCCCGCCGGGTCGGAACCGTCACTACAGGGGTCTGTGGCTCCTGTCCATCCTCCACAAAATAGCTGACCTGGAAGGGAATGTTGGCCCCTGGCGCAAACCCCCCCGTCCAGGGGTTGCCCGCACCCAACTGCCCCAGCCGCCAGGCCGCTGACCAGTTTTTAGGCTGGGTCTGGGCAAAGGAGTAACGGAAGGGCCACTCGAGCGGATTGTCCTTCAAGCTGCCCAGGTAAGCCACATAAAAGGGCCCAATAAAGAAAACCGCCAGTGCCAACATGGCCCCATAAACCCAGGCAGCCCTGGCCCAACGCTGCCGGGCCAGATAGCGCTCGTCCAGCTTGCGCTTCACTTCCAGTACGTGCGCCGCCATAGCTCCTCCTAGTGGGCTTTCTCCGAAATGCCCAGGGCCCGTTGCAGTAACACAATCGCAAAGGTCAAAGCTGCCAGAATGATGGCTGCTGCCGAGGCCAGCCCCACCCTACCCTCTCCACTAAATACATTGTTGTAGACGTAGTAAGCCAACACAATAATGGAATCCAGCGGCGCCGCATCGCCCATCAGGGCTACCTGGTCGAACATCTGTAGGGTGCCAATCAACGAAAGGGTAATCACCAGAAAGGTCACCGGGCGCAGCATAGGCACCGTCACGCTAAAGAACTGCTGCAGGGGCGAGGCCCCATCAATCGCCGCCGCCTCGTAGATGCTTTTGGGAATGTCCTGCAAGCCCGCCAGGAAAATGAGCATCAGGGTGGGAATGGTGGTGAAGGTGTTGAGCATGATAATGCTCCACAGGGGAATGGGCACCCCCAAGAAGCGGTCGGAGTTGGTCAACCAGGTGAACTCTGGCGGTTGGGCCTCGCGGGGTACCACCACCCCCAAGGCCGCCAGGAGCCAGGTTAGCGCCAGCCCCACCGCCAGCGAGATGGTCGCCAGGGCCGGGTCGGTGAAGGTTACCGGTAGACCGCGCATACGTTCCCAGCCGACCTGTAGGGCCTGTGCCAGTACAAAGATGGCGAGAAAGGCCAGCAGCACCGGGGCCACCGAACCAATCCAGCCAACGAAGGTATTCAGGAAACCGGTTTTCTGAAAGAACCAGATCGCAATCACGGTCACGGCTGCCGAGGAGAGTACGCTGGGGATGTAATACACGGTGCGGAAAAAGGTGATGCCCCGCAGGCGCTGGTTGAGAATGGCCGCCATGCTCAAAGCCAGAAAGGTCTGGAGAGTGGTTACGATCAGCATGAAGCTGACAGAGTGGGTCAGAGCCGCAATAAAACGAGGGTCTTGAAACAACTGCACATAATTTGCAAAACCCACTATCTGATAGGACTGTCCAATCAGGGTCTTGTCGGTAAAGCTAAAACCCAGGGTACGCGCAAAAGCAAATACAAAGAAAACGCCCAAGTGGATTAGAAAGGGAGCCAGGAACAAGAGGGCATAGAGCGCTTCTATTCGTTGCGACCTAAGCATGTATCCCCCTTTTCTAGCGTGGAGCTGAGCCCCACAAATCTGTTGCAGCGCTCAGCTCCACACGCTAGGTTGATTTAGCGCACCAGGCGGTTTAGTTCGGCCTGGGCATCGGCCAGCGCCTGATCCACCGACTTCTTACCCGTAATCACCGCGAGCAAGGCCTCGTTGATGGGGCGCATCCATTCTCCCCCGTCCAGCGAGCCAAACTTGAAGGGCAGCACGGCTCCACCCACGTTGGTCGAGCCCTGGAAGACCACCCGGTTAAGCTCGTTTTCCTTGCCGGGGCGCTGAAAGATGGGGCTGTTGGCCAGAGCGCTACGGCTGGGCAAGGCCAGGCCACGGGAGAGAATCCAGTTCTGGGCCTCGGGACTGGTGAGCGCCCGCAGCACCTTGGCGGCGGCATCCTTGTTGCGCGAGGCGGCGTTCATGCTCCACGAAACGGTGAAGATGAAATTGCCCCGCTGCTTGGTTATCGGGTCCAGGGGAATGAGGGTGGTGCCGAAACGCATGTTGGGTGCCTTGTCGCGCAGGAAGCCCCCAATCCAGGCTCCCTCAATGGCTACGGCAGCCCGCTCGGCCCCGAAGCAACCGCCCGTCCAGCCTTCGCCGAGATCCTGGGCGTACTTACCGGCTCCGTCTTTCACCAGGCTGGTGTACCACTCAAAGGCCCGGCGGAAGTTGGCGTCCAGTACGGTGCGCCCCTGGGCATTGAAAGGCCGCCAGCCCGTAGCGTAGGCAAATGCGCCAAAGCGGGCATGGTCGGCTACCACGCAGAGCCCTGCCACATCTTTGACGGCGGCCTGCACCCGCTTGAGCTTGTCCTTGAAGGTGTCCCAGGTGTCGGTCTGGTTGGGGTAGGGCACCTTGGCTTCGTCGAAGAGATCGCGGTTGAACTGCACCGCCAGGGTGTTGAAGTCCTTGGGCAGGCCGTACACGTTACCGCGCAGGGTGAAGGCGTTGAGCAGGTTGCGGTTGAAGACCGAAAGTTCTTGCTGGGTAAAGTACCGGTTCAAAGGCTCCACCCGTCCCGAGGCGAACAGGGGCTCCGACCAGAAGATGTCCACATAGAACAAGTCCGCGGCGGTGCCTGCCGAAAGCGCGTTCAGCAGTGCAGCTCGGTAATCACCCTCCACACCCTGGTATTCGGCGCGGATGTTGTCCTTTAGCAGCGCCGGGTTGACCACTTCGCGAACCAGGCTGCTGATAATGGCTGTATCGTTGCCGCCAAAGCCCTGCAACCGTACAACCGTTTGCGCCGAGGCAGCACCCAGCGCAACTAAAGCCAAACCCACTATCCACCGTCGCTTCATACTTTTCCTCCTCAATGATTGCCCGACCCAAAACGCTCAATCCCAATCTTGATGTCTCCCTTTCGAGGGGCCTAGCAGCGAGAAAAACCCACCGTCTAGGCGGTTCTCACCTCCTTAAGGCTGGTCGTGCCGCGCAAAACCAGTTGCACCGGCACCCGCAATCCGTGTGGCGCACCACCGGCCAGCGATTCCTTGAGCAACCGGACGGCAGCCCGGGCAATCTGTGCAATGTCCTGGCGCACCGTGGTGAGGGCGGTGCCAATCTCCGGCAGATCGTCGAAGCCGACCAGCGAAACGTCTTGGGGAATCCGCATACCCACATCTTCCAGTGCCGCCGCCGCGCCAAGGGCCATCTCATCGGAGGCCGCGAACAGACCGCTAAAGCGCAGCCCTTGCTCCCAGGCTTTGCGCAGCACTCGATAGGCCGTGAGGGTCGAGAAATCGCCATCCAGCACAAGATGCGGCTGGAAGGGGACGTTATAGGCTTCCAGCGCCTTGCGGTAGCCCAGCAAACGCTCGCGCCCCACCTGTTGCTGGGGCTGACCGGTGAGGTGGGCAATCTGGCGGTGGCCGAGCTCGAGCAGGTGGCGGGTGGCCGCATAGGCGCCCCCTTCGTCGTCGGGGGCCACCCAGTAAGCGCCGGGATAGACCCCAATCAGCACATGGGGGGTCTGGGCGTTTTGCAAGGCTTCCAGGCGTGGGTCGTGATCGTGCGCGCCCAAAAGGATATAGCCTCTGGCGGGCTTCAGGGGCAGTCCGGCTGCATCGGTGGGGGTCTCCTCCAGGCGCATCCCCTCGCGCCACAGGGCCTCGGTCAGGTGCTCGAACAACAAGACGAAATAAGGAATATAGCGGCGTACCCCTGGAGCCAGCAAAATTCCTACCGTGTCGCCCCGCCCGGTGAGCTCGCGGGCGGCCTGCATGGGCACATACCCCAGCCGCTCCATCACCTCGAGCACCCGCTCACGGGTTTGCGGGTGTACCCCAGCGCGCTGGTTCAGAACCCGGCTCACCGTCCCGGTTGAAACCCCTGCCAGGCGGGCAACATCTCCAATCGTGGGCATGCGGCGGTTATCCATAGGATATTTGTAAGCGTTTACAGTCTTTGTGTAACCCAAGCATAATGGCCTTAGGTAAAACTGTCAACTTCCAGAATACTGGATTCAGATAGAGGTTCTTAACATAGTTGGCATTGCATTGCGCTGTTTTTAAGCAACTATTCGGGAATAAAATGTAATCGCTTACAAGCATCCGCCTACTCCCTGCATAACCCATCCCCATTGCGCTAACTCATATGCACAGCCCCCAACATCCCCACACTGCTAAGATAAGATTCAGCATGAAAGGATTGATTCTCGCCGCCGGACGCGGCACCAGGCTACGTCCCCTTACCCACACGCGGCCCAAACCGGTCATTCGGCTGGGTGGCAAACCCATCATTTACTACGCAGTGGAAAACCTCTTCGAAGCCGGCATTACCGAGGTGGGGGTGGTGGTCTCGCCCGATACCCAGGAAGACATTCGGCAAGCCCTCAAAGATTTTCCCGGTGTTCAGATCAGCTACATTGTGCAGGAACAGGCCCTGGGTATTGCCCATGCGGTGGGCACCGCCAAAGAATGGTTGGGCCAGAGCCCCTTCGTGCTCTACCTGGGCGACAACCTATTCCAGCGTGGAATCAAGCCTTTTGTTGAGGCTTTCAAGCCCGGCGTAGGGGCGGTGATTGCCCTGGTGCGGGTGCCCGATCCCCGGCAGTTTGGGGTAGCCGTGCTGGATCAGGGGCGGATTGTGAAGCTGCTCGAGAAACCCAAAGAACCCCCTTCCGATCTGGCCGTAGCCGGAGTGTACGTCTTTAGCCCGGCCATCATGGAGATCATCGCCAACCTCAAACCCAGCGCCCGCGGCGAGTATGAAATCACCGACGCCATCCAGGCCCTGATGGATCAGGGGCATACCGTGCTGGGGCAAGAAATTACCGGCTGGTGGAAAGACACCGGACGCCCCGCCGACCTGCTCGATGCCAACCGGTTGCTCTTGGTAGAACAAAAAAGCCCCACCCCGGTGGTGGAAGGGCACGTACACGACAGCCAGGTCACTGGGCGGGTAGTGATCGAGAAAGGAGCGGTGGTCAAGAACAGCACCGTGCTGGGCCCGGTGCACATCGCTCCAAACGCCAGGATTGAGGGAGCCTACATTGGCCCGTTCACCTCGGTGGGGCCCAATGCCACCGTGCGGCAGGCCGAGGTGGAGTTTTCCATTCTGGAAGACGGGGCGGTGGTGGAGGACGTACCTTTGCGGCTACACGAGTGCATTTTGGGGGTGGGAGCCAAGGTCACCCGTCGCAACGGCCTACCCAAAGCCCACAAGCTGGTGCTGGGCGATTTGAGCAGCCTCGAGCTGGCCTGAGCCCGTTTGCATAATCCTTTTACACAGCCGGGGTATACTCCGGCTGGAGGTATATTATGTGGCCGTTTGGAAAGTCATTGTCTGCTCGAGTTCAGGACGCCATCAACCAGTGGCCCCCACTTCAGGGGCTGGGGCTCAACATCCAGGAACAGGGAGGGAATGTTCGTATTACCGGGGCGGTGCCTCGTCAGCCTCACCTTTCCCTGCTGCAAGCCACGGTAGAGGGCGTTAAGGGGGTCAAGTCGGTGGATTTAAGCGGGGTCATCGTGGCCCAGCAGGAGGTTTCTGAGGCCGCCATCGCTGCCGAAGAGGAGGCCATCCGCAAGGCTACCGAGGCCAGCAAGCTGGCCAAAAAGGTGCTGGCCACCCTGGAAGCCAACGGCGAACTCAAGGACGACCCCATCTCGGTGTTGCAAAAGGGCACCGGGGTCGTGCTCAAGGGTGCAGTGGACAGCCAGCACGAGTACAACCTGGCCGTTCAACTGGCCAAGCAAGCCGGGGCCACCGAGGTAGACGCCAGCGAACTGCAAATTGTGCAAGGCGCCAAGGCCAGGTTCGCCGCCGAGCAGGGCGGGGTCAACATCCCCGACGAATGGTACACCGTGCAGCCCGGCGATACCCTCTCGGGCATTGCCCTGAAGTTTTATGGTGATGCCTCGAGGGATAGCTACATGAAAATTGCCAAGGCCAATAACATCGCCAACCCCGACCTGATCCGGGTGGGCCAGAAGCTCCAAATCCCCCGATAGAGCGCTCTTCACAAAAATCGTGCCATCCGGGTCAGAATCCTTTGTCCTGGACAGAACATTGGTCGCCTGGAAGGGCGGCCTTATCAATGACCCATATACGCCTCGCAAAGCCTTTGGCTTTGCGCTTTCGGCTTTCGGCCCTGGGTGTCGCAAATGTGGGGATTCATCAAAGTTGTGCGTTCGGGTGTAAGTGGTATTACTTGAGAGCAGCCCTATCGTCCCTCCCGATACCGCCGCAGGTTCTGGATATCCTCTTGTACGAGATCGTCCCGCCAGGCCAGCGATTCTAAATGGTGGCGAAGCTCGTGCACCAGGGTTTCCCAGATTTCGCCCTCCCAGTCGAAGTCGGGGTCTTCGGCGGCCAGTGCTGCAAAAGAGCCGTAAAACAAGGCGATGTGCCGACCAATGCCGGCATAACCCCCCAGCACCGAAGGGTAGCCGGGGTCGTGGTACTCGCCCAGGCGCAGCAGTCCGGGTTCGTCGGGGTCTGGTTTGAGGTGCTCCAGTACATGAAGGCCGTGCAAGCCTTGCTTGTACTCGAGAGGGATTTCCTCCCACAAGCGCTCGGCAGTCTCGACAAAAGCCTCGTAGGTCATCGGGCCCAGTGTGGCACAGATGGGTGAAGATAACCGTGAGGGCAGGATACGCTCTAAACCATGAATGGCCATGAACAAGCCGGTCTGGCCATCATGGCTTTGAGCCTGGTGGAAATTGCGCTGTGGAACTTTTTGCGGGGGCGTGGCTCCCTATCGGCGCAGATGTACCCGTTTCTGATGGTGGCCGCAGTATGAATCGGGGTCATGGGGGCTTTTTTGTTTGGCAGGGGCTGATGGGCGGTGTGTCACGATTGACCCGGCTTTCGCCTGGGTGGTAGGCTGAAGGCCGGTTATGGCCAGGGGGTGGTTTTTTAGGTAGGCCCGCGGGAGATGCAACACTCTCTCGTGGGCGGCCTGTGTGCCGCCCATCGCTTTTGGGTAGACTGGGCGAGGTTTTTTGGGAGGCTGGATGAACATCGAGGCAGCACTGGAGGAGATCGGCAAGGCCCCCACGTTGGAGAGCCTTCAGGCCTTGAAGGTACAGTACCTGGGCAAAAATGGCCTGGTCACGCAGGAAATGAAAACCCTGGGTCGGCTCTCGCCCGAGGAACGCCGGGAAAAGGGCCGGGTACTCAACGAGTGGAAAGCGGCCCTCGAAAAGGCCCTCGAGGCCCGCGAAGCACAGCTTCGAGAAGAGGCCCTGCAAGCGAGGCTTCTGCAGGAGTCCATAGACGTTTCGCTCCCCGGCTATGCCTTTCCTTCGGGAGGGCTGCACATTACCAGCCGGATTATGCAGGAGCTGGTGGGCATCTTTCGCAAGCAGGGCTTTAGCGTGGTGGAGGGCCCGGAGGTCGAGAGCGAGTTCTTCAACTTCGACGCCATCAACATGCCCGACTGGCACCCCGCCCGGGACATGCAAGATACCTTCTGGGTGGAGTTCAAAAATCAACCTGGCTTCACCATCCAGGGCCCTTTCGGCGAGGACGTAACCGGCCGGGGAGGGGCGGTGCTGCGCACCCATACCTCGGGGATGCAGATTCGCTACATGATCCAGCACACCCCGCCCTTCCGGATTGTGGTGCCGGGGCGGGTCTTCCGCTACGAGCAGACCGATGCCTCACACGAGGCCATGTTCCACCAGCTCGAGGGCCTGGTGGTGGGGCCCAACATCACCATGGCCGACCTCAAGGGTGCCATCAGCGAGCTGGCACGGGGGCTTTTTGGCGAGGAGGGCAAGGCCCGCTTCCAGCCGACCTATTTCCCCTTTGTGGAGCCGGGGGTGCAGTTTGCCATGTGGTGGCCGGAGCGGCAAAAGTGGCTCGAGCTCGGTGGGGCGGGCATGGTACACCCCTACTTGTTTAAGGCCGTGGACGACTACCGCGAACGGCAAGGCCTGCCCAGGGCCTATGAGGGCATGACCGGCTGGGCCTTCGGGATGGGGGTCGAGCGGCTGGCCTTGCTGCGCTACGGCATTCCGGACATTCGCTACTTTTACCAGAACCGCCTGAGCTTTTTGCGGCAGTTTAGAGGGTAGCAGAGGGCTCATAGCGGATGGCTGTTGGGGCTACATGCGACATGAGACCTGCGACACGCTCAATTTCGAAAGAACCCAGGCCAACAAAGCCCAATGTAAGCTGCCTTTATCAAAAACGAGGTTTCCATGAAAATCGTGCATAGCTGGCTCAAGGAATTTCTGCCCGAGGCGCCTGGCAGCGAACGTCTAGAAGAGCTGCTGGCCGGGTTGGGCCTCGAGACCGAGTCCATCCACAAGCTAACCGCTCCGCACCGCCAGATTGTGTTTGCCAGGGTGCTGGCCGCCGAAAACCTAGAGGGCAAGGAGGTGCGCCGGCTTGTGCTGGATATAGGGCAGGAGGTGCAGGTGGTCTCGGGCGCGCCCAACGCCAAAGCCGGGATGGGGGTGGCGCTGGCCCTGCCGGGGGCCCTGCTGCCCGACGGAACCGAGCTGGGGGTGCGAAAAATAGCGGGCCTCGAGTCCTACGGCATGGCCCTCTCGGCCAGGGAGCTGGGGGTGGGCGAGTACGCCGGCGGCCTGCTGGAGTTGCCCGCAGACGCCCTGCCGCCCGGTACGCCCCTGGCCGAGGTCTGGGGCCCCGACGAAGTCATCGAGATCGAGATCACCCCCAACCGCCCGGACTGGCTCTCGGTGTACGGGGTAGCCCGCGACCTGGCCGCCTTGGGCCTGAGCCTGGTACGGCCCCAGCCCAAACCCCGCACCACCCCGCTGGCCCTGCCTTTTGGGGTCTGGATTGAAGACCCGGAGGGCTGTGACCGCTTCACCCTGTCCTATGCGCGGGGGGTGAAGGTAGCCCCCAGCCCGCTGCTGGTACAGCGCCGGCTCTACGCCGCCGGGATGCGCCCCATCTCCAACGTGGTGGACGCTACCAACTACGCCATGCTCGAGCTGGGCAACCCCATGCACGCCTACGACGCTGCTTTCATCCGCGAAGGGCTGGTGGTGCGCCGGGCCCGCCCCGGCGAAAAGCTGGTCACGCTGGACGGGGTGGAGCGCACCCTGGACGAGCGCGACCTGCTCATTACCGTCAAGGAGGGCCACCAGACCCGCCCCGCCGGGCTGGCCGGGGTGATGGGCGGCGCCGAGGACGAAATCCGCGATACCACCACCGAGGTGGCCCTCGAGGTAGCCCACTTCGACCCCGTGCGGGTGCGCCGCACCGCCAAGCGCCAGGGCCTCAAAACCGAGGCTTCCTACCGCTTCGAGCGTGGCGTGGACCCCGACGGTCCAATTCTGGCCGCTGAGCGCTTCATGGAGCTTCTCCAAGCCTGGGGGGGCGAGGAGGTCGAGGTTGCCCAGGAACGCCTTGACCTCAACCACACCCGGCCCCGCCCGCCGATCAGCTTCCGCCCTGGCTATACCTCGAGGCTCGTGGGAATGGACTACCCCGCGGCCACCCAGGCCGAGGTGCTACAGCGCCTGGGCTGCACCGTTCAGCCCACTGCTGAGGCGGGGGTCTGGGCGGTCACGCCGCCCAGCCACCGGGTAGACCTCGCCATCGAGGAAGACCTGGTCGAGGAGGTAGCCCGCATCGTGGGCTACGACCAGATTCCCACCACCCTGCCCAGCTTCTTCCCCCACCCCGACAACCTGGGGGTGGACGCCCCCTACGAGGCCACCGAGCGGCTCAAGCAGGTGATGGCCGGGCTGGGCTTCCAGGAGGTGTTGAACTACGCCTGGTCGTCGCCCGAGGAGTGCGAGCTTATGCGGGCGCCGGCCCCCACGGTGTTCATGCAAAACCCCCAGACCGCAGACCGCACCGCCCTGCGTACAGCCCTTTACCCCGGCCTGCTGAAGAACCTGCAAACGGCCCTGGCCCAGGGCGAGGACGGGCCTTTCTTGCTCTTCGAGGTCGGCAATGTTTTCAACCAGAACGAGACCCCCCGCTTAGCAGCCCTCCTGTGCGGCGACCCGGTGCCGGGGCTGTGGCAGAAGGGCCTGGGCGAGGGCTTCTTTGCCCTCAAGGGCTTCCTCGAGACCGCCGCACGCAACCTGGGCAGCCAGGTGCGCGTCGAGCAGGAGGCGGCACCCTACCTTCACCCCGGCATTAGCGGGGCGGTTTACTGGAACCGGCAAAAAGTGGGCCAGATCGGCGCTCTGCACCCGGCCATTGCCGCAGCCCTCGAGCTGCCACAGGTGTTTTTGCTCGAGTTATCCCTGCCCCTGAGCAAAGGCCCCGGCACCTTCACCGATATTGCCAGGTATCCGGCCTCCATGCGCGACCTGGCCGTGGTTGTCCCCGAAAGCACCCCCTACGCCGAGATTGAGCGGGTCATCCGCGCCCATGCGGGCGAGCGCCTAGAGAAGCTAGAAATCTTCGATGTCTACCGGGGCAAGCCGCTTCGGGATGGCGAGAAGAGCCTGGCTTTCCACCTCACCTTCCGCCACGAGGGGCGTACCCTGACCGACCTCGAGACCGACGGTTTCATGCAGAACATCATAACCGCCCTCGAAAACAGCGGTTACGCTATTCGCAAATAAGTGGGCCGCGAAAACCGCTCATGGTTGATACTTCTATATAAGTCATTTGCTCGGGGAAAGCAGTGACCACCGGTTTTGAAGATAATCGCCGTGGTTGAAATTGCCAAGCTCCAAGCCGCTAGGCGGTTATACTGAGCTTCAATGCTGAGCTGGCTCGACTTAATGGCCCTCTTTGTTTTGGCGGCAGCCCTGGCGGTGGGAATCCGCCAAGGCGCCCCCTTCGCTCTGGCCGTCATTCCTGCACTGGTGTTGTATCTCATCCTGGCTCCATTGGTGACGCCCTGGGTGCCCGATTTTATGCTGCCCTTGCTGGCTTTGGTGTTGGGCCTGGGCATGGCCTACGCCACCCACTTCATTCCACTCACCCGTCTGACGCCCACTGCCGAGGGGGTCATCGGTGGCGTTGGGGGGTTCTTGTGGGGCCTGTTCCTGGCCTTTACCATCTGGGTGAGCTTCCCCAGCGAGTTTGTGGCTTCAAGCGGCGCCTTGCGTTACCCTTCCGAGCAGATGCCCACCGGCATCAAAGACGGTATCGTGAGCAGTCCCTTTGCCCGCCCCCTGTTCGACTGGGCTTCGGGGAACCCCGTCCTCAAGGCGGCTTTACTGCCGCATGTAAACCATCCCTGAGAAGCCTACTTGCGTCCAAAATCGGCGGGGTTTTCCCCCCAGTGTTCGGTCTGCCATTTGAGCAGAAGGTTGGGGTAGGTGTTCGATCTCAACCAGGCTTCGGCCAGGGCAATCCGCTCGAACAGTTTGGCGTTCTCGGGGGTGCGAATTAGATGGGTGCGAGCTTTCTTGGCCCTGACCCAGGCAAGGGCATTTACCGAGTCGGAGTAGATGGGCCAAGCCCGACCCTGGGCCTGACACCAGATCAAAGCCTCCACAATGGCCAGAAACTCCCCCACGTTGTTGGTGCCTTGTTCAAACGGCCCTCGATGAAAAATCTCTTCACCGGTGGCAGTATCCACACAGCGGTACTCGAGCAGCCCCGGATTGCCGCTGCAAGCCGCATCCACACAGTAGCTGGGGGTGATCGGCGGAGGTACCTCCAGTAGCCTACCCTGACTGGCTTTCTGACCTTTGTAGTGCTCATATTCTCCAGCAAAAGCCCGCCGGGCCTCGTCCAGTCGGTCAAAAGCCTTGAACTGAGCCCCCACATGCCCTTTGACCTGGGCCTCGGCCTCGGGCCAGGAAGAGAAAATTCCGGTTTTGCGGCCTTTCCAAACCACGTAATACCTGGTTATGCTCTTTGACTGGGTCATGCCTCAAGGATTCTACGGCAAAAACGCTGCGAGCTCAGTGCCCGCCCAGCCCTAACCGGCCCCCGGGTGCTTTTTTAGCCGGTCGAAGTAGCGCTTACGAAACTTGGCCACCTTGGGGCCGACCACAAACGCACAGTAGGGCTGGTAGGGGTTGCGCTTGAAATAGTTCTGGTGGTAGTCCTCGGCAGGGTAGAACCTTTCAAAGGCAACCAGC